>CAZZHF010000021.1:0-18279 GCA_964653545.1 uncultured Gammaproteobacteria bacterium
TGTCCAGCTGGCCACCGGCAACGATCGGCAGCTCGTACTGGCTGATCTGGTAGCCCTTGGGCAGATCCGGGTAGAAGTAGTTCTTGCGCGCGAACACCGAGCGGGGCGTGATCCGTGCGCCGATCGCCAGACCGAACGTGACCGCCATGGCCACCGCCTCGCGGTTGAGCACCGGCAGCACCCCGGGCAGGGCCAGATCGACGGCGCAAGCCTGCGTATTGGGCGGCGCGCCAAACTCGGTCAACGCGCCGGAGAACAGCTTGCTGCGGGTGGCAAGCTGGCAGTGGACTTCAAGGCCGATGACAGTTTCCCAGGTCATCGGCTCAGGCCTCCGGCGGGCGGCGCAGGTGCCAGTCGGTGGCCTGCTGGTACCGGTGCGCCACAGTCAACAGGGACGCTTCGTCGAAGTCGCGGCCGATCAGTTGCAGCCCCACCGGCAATCCTTGCACCAGTCCACAGGGCACGGACAGTGCGGGTAGGCCGGCCAGATTGACGGCCAGCGTGTAAATGTCCGACAGGTACATGGCCACCGGGTCGTTACTTCTCTCGCCCAGCCGGAACGCCGGGCCGGGCACGGTGGGGCCGGCAATCACGTCCACCTGCCCGAAAGCCTCCAGGAAGTCGTTGCGTATCAGCCGGCGCACCCGCTGGGCCTTGAGGTAATAGGCGTCGTAATAGCCAGCCGAAAGCACATAGGTGCCGATCAGAATGCGCCGCTTGACCTCGGCGCCAAAGCCTTCGCTGCGGCTGCGTTGATACAAGTCCTGCAGGTCTGCCGGATTGTCGCAGCGGTAGCCATAGCGCACACCGTCGTAACGGGCGAGGTTGGACGAGGCCTCGGCTGGCGCAACCACGTAGTAGGCCGGGACTGACAGGTGCGTATGCGGCAGGCTGATATCGACCAAGGTGGCGCCGAGTCGCTCCAGTTCTGCCAGCGCAGCCCGCACGGCGTCGCCTACCGCGGGGTCAAGGCCGGCGTCGAAATACTCCTGCGGCAAGCCGATGCGAAGACCTTGCAGCGATACACCGAGCGCGGCCGTGTAATCCGGCACCTCGCGTTCGATGCTAGTTGAATCGCGCGGGTCGAAACCGGCCATCGCCTGCAGCAGCAGCGCCAGATCCTGCGCGCTGCGTGCCATGGGGCCGCCCTGATCCAGGGAGGACGCGAACGCGATCATGCCGTAGCGGGATACCCGGCCATAGGTGGGCTTCAGGCCACAAATGCCGGTCAGCGCCGCGGGCTGGCGGATGGAGCCGCCGGTATCGGTACCCGTCGCCGCCGCGCACAGCCCTGCCGCCACCGCCGCGGCCGAACCACCGCTGCTGCCTCCGGGCACGCGCCCGGCATCCCAGGGATTGCGCACCGGGCCATAGAACGAGGTCTCGTTGGACGAACCCATGGCGAACTCGTCCATATTGGTCTTACCCAATACCACGGCGCCGGCGGCCGCCAGACGCATCACCACCGTCGCGTCATAGGGCGCAATGAAGTTGTCCAGCATCCGCGAGGCGCAACTGGTGCGCACGCCGTTGGTGCAAAAAATGTCCTTATGGGCGATCGGGATGCCGGTCAGCGGACCTGCACTGCCGTCGGCAAGCGCGGCATCGGCTGCCCGCGCACCGTCCAATGCGGCCTGTTCGGTCACGGTCAGGTAGGCATTGAGGGTGCCGTTTTTGGCGACGATCCGTGCCAGATAGGCGGTCACCAGTTCATTGGCCGAATAATCGCCTCGACGCAAGGCGGTCGCCTGCTGGCTTATGGTGTCCTCAAGCATTGGCAAAGGCCGTCTGAAAACGCTGGCAGCGGTGTAAACTTTGCGTCATTCGATGACCTTTGGCACCAGATACAGGCCGTCCTGCACCAACGGGGCACCGGCCTGGAAATGACGCCGCTGGTCTATTTCAGTTACCGCGTCAGGGCGCAGGCGCTGGCTGGCATCGACAGGATGGGCGAGCGGTAACACCTGCGAGGTATCGACGCTGTTCATGCGTTCCATCAGTGCCAGTATGGCGTTCAATTCCGCCGCAAATACCGGCAACTGCTCTGCGGGCAGCTCGATACGAGCCAGATGTGCCGCTTTGCGTACCTCATCGTTACTAATCGACACCTGCTTCCTCGCCGTCGGTTGTGATCGTGCCGGGCCATTGCTAGATTGCGCCGCGACACTACTTTTATCGCCTTGCCAACACCTTAAGGCTTGCCGGACCCATTAAATGTTCAAAAAACTGTTTGGGCTTTTCTCGAGCGATCTTGCCATCGACCTTGGCACCGCCAACACCCTGATCTCGGTACGCGGGCGCGGCATCGTGCTGCAGGAGCCGTCCGTGGTGGCCATCCGCCATGGCGCCAGCACCAACGGGCGCAAGGTGATTCAGGCGGTTGGCATCGAGGCCAAGCGCATGCTGGGCCGCACGCCGGGCAACATTACCGCCATCCGGCCGCTGAAAGACGGCGTAATCGCCGACTTCTACGTCACCGAAAAGATGCTGCAGCACTTCATTCGCAAAGCGCATGAGCGCGGTTTCTTTCGTCCCAGCCCGCGGGTGGTGGTCGGGGTACCGTGCGGCTCGACGCAGGTCGAGCGGCGCGCCATCCGCGAATCGGCGCTGGGCGCCGGGGCGCGGGAAGTATATCTAATCGAGGAACCCATGGCCGCTGCCATCGGCGCCGGATTGCCGGTGAGCGAGGCTACCGGCTCGATGATCATCGACATCGGGGGCGGCACCACCGAAATCGCCGTGATCTCCCTGAACGGCCTGGTCTATTCCGAATCGGTGCGCATCGGCGGAGACCGCTTCGATGAGGCCATCATCAACTACGTGCGACGCAACTACGGCACCTTGATCGGCGAGACCACCGCCGAGACCATCAAGCACCAGATCGGATCCGCCTATCCGGGCGACGAAGTGCGTGAAATTCAGGTCAACGGTCGCAACCTGGCCGAGGGCGTGCCGCGCGCGTTCACGCTCAACAGTAACGAGGTGCTCGAAGCGCTGCAGGATCCGCTCCACGGCATCATCGCCGGGCTGCGCAAGGCCCTGGAGCAGATTCCGCCAGAGCTTTCATCCGACGTCGCCGAACGCGGCATGGTATTGACCGGCGGCGGCGCACTGCTGCGCGGCATCGACAAGCTGTTTGCCGAAGAAACCGGCCTGCCCGTGGTCCTGGCGGATGAGCCGATGCTGTGCGTGGCCCGCGGCGGCGAGATGGCGCTTGACTTCATCGACCAGGTGACCGACATCTTCGACGAGGAGTGAGCCGGCGCCGCGCTCGCGGCCTGGCCGCGTTGCTACCCATGCCCGATGCCTAGTCTGTTCCGGCGCAGACCCTCGCTGGCCTTGCGTGTGCTTTTGGCAGCGCTGGCGGCGTTGCTGCTGCTGTTCATCGACCAGCGTGGAGCAACCCTGGAGCCACTGCGCGGGGCGGCCCTGACCCTTCTGCACCCACTACAGCAAGCCCTGGATCTGCCCTTTCGTGCCTGGTCGTGGGGCGCTGACAGCTTGCGCGACCGGCAGGCCCTGCGCGAGGAAATTCTGGCGTTGCGCGAGGATCGACGCTACCTGCGCCTGCAAGTACAGACGCTGGCCGCGGTGCAAGCCGAGAACCAGCGGCTGCGCGCGCTGGTCGATTCCGTGGTGCGAACGCCACAACCATTACGGGTTTTGATCGCAAGTACCGTCCGGGTCAGCCTTGACCCCTACATCGGTCAGGTACAGGTCGACAAAGGTCTGATGCACGGGGTGTTCGCAGGCCAGCCGGTACTCGACGCCGATGGCGTGATCGGCCAGGTACTGCATGTCGCGGCGCAGACCAGTCAGGTACTGCTGATCACGGACGCCCGCCACGCGATTCCGGTCAAATCCATCCGCAGCGGCGTGCGCGCCATCGCGTCGGGTCGCGGCCCCCCAGGTGCGCTCGACCTGCCCTTTCTGCCCAACCACGTGGATATTGAAGTCGGCGATGTGTTGGTCACATCCGGTCTGGACGATGTATTCCCGCCGAACCTGCCGGTCGCCCTGGTCACTGCCGTAAATCGTATCGGTGAAGGCGAATTCGCCGAAGTGCAGGCGACGCCTAGCGGGCATCTGGACCGTATTCAGGAGGTGCTGTTGGTGTGGCCACCGGAAGCCGCGGTGGAACCCCCGGTTGGTCCAGGCGCCGAGCCTGCCGACCCACCAGTCCAGTGAATGCCGCAGCTGCCCAGCCCGGACCCCTGGCGATCGTCCTCAGCGTACTGGTGGCCGGCCTGTTAACGATGGCCCCAGTACCGGCCTGGGCCACTCACTGGCAACCGCCTTGGCTGGCCCTGGTACTGGCCTATTGGTGCCTGGCGCAACCCGACCAGGTGGGCATCAGCGTGGGCTTCACACTCGGACTGCTGCAGGACGTGCTGACCGGAACGCCGCTGGGCCAGCACGCCCTGCCCCTGTCGGTGCTTGCCGCCATCGTGCTGTGGGCGCACCAGCGCATTCGCGTGCTGCCGCTTCCTCAGCAAGCGCTGCTCCTGGTGCCGGCACTGGCCCTGCATCAGGCCTTGCTGGCGCTGGTTACTGGCAGCAGCGGCCGGCCTTTGGCAATGACCATGCTGCTGCCGGCACTCAGTGGCGCGTTGGTGTGGCCATGGCTATTTCTGACCTTGCGCGATCTGCGCCGCGGCAGCCGTTTCTAGAACCATGCCCCGTCAGCGCCAAACCATCAAGGACCCCGCAGCGGAGCTACGCCTGTTCCGTAAACGGGTAGTTCTGATGCTTGCACTGATGGCCCTGATCGGTGGGTTGCTCGTGGCACGCCTGGCCTGGCTGCAAGTGGTACAGCACGACCGCTATGCCACCGCGTCTCAGAACAACAGCATTCGGGCCGAGGTAATCGCTCCGGCACGCGGCATCATTACCGACCGCAACGGCACGCTGCTGGCCGAGAACGTATCGAGCTTCAGCCTCTACCTGACCCCGGAGAACGTGCCGGATCTGGACGCCACGCTACGCGGGCTCGAAGCCTTGGTCAGCCTGCGCCCGGCTGACCTCGAGCGCCTCGCCCAGTTACGGCGCAGTCGACCGCGCTTCGAAGCTCTGGTGTTGCGTCGCTATCTGGATGAAGGCGAGGCCGCCCGTTTCGCGGTACATCGACACAATTTTCCCGGGGTTGAGTTGCGTGGCGATCTGTCCCGCCATTACCCCCACGGACCACTCACCGCGCATGTGGTCGGCTATGTTGGACGGGTCAACGAAACGGAACTGGTGCAGGCCAGTGCCGAACAACGCGCCACCGACAGTATCGGCAAGTCCGGCGTCGAGAAATCCTACGACGCCGAATTGCAAGGTCGGGTCGGTTATCAAGAGGTGGAAGTGGACGCCCAGGGACGGCGACTGCGGGTGCTCAACCGCAGCCGCGCTCAACCCGGTACCCCGCTGCGCCTGAATCTTGACCTGGACCTGCAACTGGCCGCCAAGACCGCATTGGCGGGGCGTGCCGGTGCCGTGGTGGCCCTCGACCCCCGCGACGGACAAGTGCTGGCGATGGTCAGCGAGCCCACCTTCGACCCGAATCTGTTTGTCGGTGGTATCAGCGTGGAAGACTACCAGCGCCTGTTGACTAACCCGGACCGGCCACTCATGGACCGGGCATTGCGCGGCCTGTACCCGCCCGGATCAACGATCAAGCCGCTGATTGCGCTGGCCGGACTCACCAGCAACACCGTCCGAGCAACGGACCACGTGTGGTGTCCGGGCTGGTACCGGCTGGGCAACTCGCCACGTCGCTACCGCTGCTGGAAGCGCGAGGGGCACGGCCGTGTCGACATGCACCGGGCCGTACCGCAGTCCTGCGACGTGTATTTTTACGATCTGGCGCGCAGGCTGGGCATCGATCGCATGCACGACTCGCTCAGCCGCTTCGGCCTGGGCGAGCTGACCGGTATTGATTTGCCAGGCGAGTTGACCGGGGTGCTGCCGTCACGAGCCTGGAAACGCAGAGTCCGCAAGGAGATCTGGTACCCGGGCGAAACGCTCAGTGCCGGCATCGGTCAGGGTTACAACACCGCCACCACCCTGCAACTGGCGATGGCCACTGCGCTGGTGGCAAGTCGCGGCACAACGCCCACGCCGCGGCTGGTGCCACCGCCCCTTGGCCTGCCGGCTTCAGCGACGGAACAGCCACCCGCAGCCAGTGCCCAGCAGTGGCAAACGGTGAGCGATGGCATGCACGCCGTGGTGTCACCCGGCGGTACCGCTTACCGGGCCCTGCAGGACGCGCCTTATAGCGCGGCCGGAAAAACCGGAACGGCACAGGTGTTCGGCCTGAGTCAGCGCGCCGACGATCGCGGTCGCGATGTTGCAAAACACCTGCTTGACCATGCGCTGTTCATCGCTTACGCGCCGTTCGAGGCGCCACGAGTTGCACTCGCCGTCCTGGTGGAAAACGGCGGCTCCGGCAGCGGCACCGCCGCGCCAGTCGCCCGTTTGGTGCTGGATGCCTGGCTGCTAGGCGAGGGCGACCGGTGATCGGCTGGTCCGCGCCCTGGCGGCGAGTGGATATTGACTGGCCCCTGCTGACCGGTTTGATCGGCCTGTGCGGCGTTGGCCTGCTGCTGGCCTACAGCGCCAGCGGTGGTGATGCGCAGGCCCTGCACAGCCAGGGCGCGCGGATTCTGATCAGCCTGCTGTTGCTGGGGGTGGCAAGCCAGGTGCCGGCGCCCTGGCTGCACCGCCTGGCGGCGCCCGCGTATCTGCTGACCGTGCTGCTGTTGGTGCTGGTGGACACGATCGGCGCCATCGGTCAGGGCGCCCAGCGCTGGCTGGAGCTTGGACCACTGCGATTTCAGCCGTCTGAACTGGCTAAATTATCCGTACCCATGATGGTGGCCCGTTACCTGAGCGATCGCCCCCTGCCACCGACATTGCGAGACGTCGCGGCCAGCGCCGCGCTTGCACTGCTGCCAGTGGTGCTCATCGCCGCCCAACCGGACCTTGGCACGGCACTGCTGGTGACCGCGGCCGGGATGTCAGTGTTGTTCCTGGCGGGCCTGGGCTGGCGCCTGATCGGACTTTTTGCGGCGCTGGTCGCGGCCACGGCGCCCTTGCTGTGGCTTTACGGCATGCGCGGCTATCAGCGGCAACGGGTACTGACCTTGTTCGACCCCGAGCGGGACCCGCTGGGCAGCGGTTATCACATCATTCAGTCCAAGATCGCCATCGGTTCGGGCGGCTTTTACGGCAAGGGCTGGCTTGAAGGCACACAGACCCGCCTGCATTTTCTGCCCGAAAGCGCCACCGATTTTGTGTTTGCCGTGTTCGGCGAGGAGTTCGGATTACTGGGCGCCATCGGCCTGTTGTTGCTCTACGGCTTTATCATTGGCCGGGCCATGCATATCGCCAGTCAGGCCAGCGACGGTTACGGGCGCCTGCTCGGGGGCGGACTGGTATGCACTTTCTTTGTTTACGTCCTGGTCAATATCGGCATGGTCAGTGGCATTCTTCCCGTGGTCGGGGTGCCGCTGCCGCTAGTCAGTTACGGGGGTACATCCATGGTGACGTTAATGCTCGGCTTTGGCATGCTCATGAGCATCCGCGGCCACCGCAAGCTGTGGCCGGCATGAGCCGCCTGCTGGGGCTGTTGCTGGTGGCCGCGTTAACGGCGCCGGCGTCGGCGATGTCACTGGCCGACCATCCGCCGCTGCGCGAACTGGTCGACCGCCTGGTGCAAAAGGATGGTTTCGACCGCACCTCGGTCGAGCGGACGTTGGCCGCCGCCAGCTACCAGCAGAGCATCGTCGACGCCATCAGCCGGCCAGCCGAGAAAATGCCCTGGCATCGCTACCGGCCAATTTTTCTTACCCAACAGCGTGTCGACGGCGGGGTGGAGTTCTGGCAACAGCATGCCGAGGTGCTGGCACGCGCCGAACGCGACTTCGGCGTTCCGGCCGCGGTAATCACCGCCATCATCGGTGTCGAAACCCGCTATGGCGCGATCACCGGCCGCTACAAGGCGCTTGACGCACTCGCCACGCTGGCGGTCGCAGGCCTGTCCCGCAGCGGCTTTTTCGCCGGCGAGCTGCGCGAGTTGCTGCTGCTGGGGCGCGACGAGCACCTTGACCCGCTCACCTTGAACAGTTCCTACGCCGGGGCGCTCGGTCTGCCGCAGTTCATCCCGTCGAGCTATCGCGCTTATGCGATCGATTTTGACCAGGACGGTCGCCGGGATCTGCTCAGCAGTCCGGCTGATGCCATCGGCAGTGTCGCCAACTACCTGCATCGCCACGGCTGGCAACCCGGACAAGCGATCAGTGCCCGGGCGACGGTGACACCGGCGGGCGCGGCACTTGCCACTGGCGACCTGCTGCCGCGGCATACCCTGGAGGCGCTGCGCCAGGGCGGGGTCAGTGTGCTTGGCGACGATTTCAAAGTGCAAATCAACGGCCCGGCCAGCGCCACGCCGCTTAAAGCAGCACTGATCCGTTTCGATGGCGATGCGGGAGATGAGTACCACCTGGGCTTTCGAAATTTCTATGCCATCACACGCTATAACCACAGTGCGCTGTACGCCTTGGCAGTGACGCAGCTGGCGGCGGCCATCGATGCTCAGCACGGCGCGACACCTTGACGGCAGGCCTGGTATCGGCGGTGTCCGGCTCGGCCTGGGGCTGCTACTGGCAGTCCTGGTCGCCGGCTGCGCCGGCCCGACAGCGCGACCCGGACCCGACTACCGCAAGGACGGGCCGCCAACAAGCCCGGTCGATATCAGCGCTATCCCGGACGCCGTGCCGCGGGTCGAACCGCTGTGCATGCCCTGTCTGCGACCCTATCGGGTCGACGGTGTCGATTACCAGCCGCTGCCCAGCGCCGCCGGTTACCATGCTCGCGGTACGGCTAGCTGGTACGGGCGCGAGTTTCACGGGCGTCCCACTGCCAACGGCGAGTCTTATGACATGTTTGCCATGACCGCCGCCCATCCGACCTTACCCATCCCCAGTTACGCGCGCATCACCAACCTGGGCAACGGCCGCAGCGTCGTGGTCAGGATCAACGACCGCGGACCGTTCCGACGCGGGCGCCTGATCGACGTGTCCTACGTCGCAGCGGCCAAGCTCGGCCTGATCGGCACCGGCAGTGCACCGGTCGAGCTGCGCACCGTGCTGCCGGGCGACGCCGTCGTTGCTCGACACGAAGAACCCGTTCCCGCCGATGCGGTCTACCTGCAGGTGGGCGCGTTCGCCGACGCCGGGACGGCGCAGCGCCTTGCCACCCGTCTGCGCCGCGAGGCGTTCCCATCGGTCAACGTGCACACAGCGGACACCAGCGGACGACGCTTGCATCGGGTACGCATGGGGCCCTTGCCCGGCACGCTGCTTGAATCGACCCTGGCGCGACTGCGCGACCTGGGCCTCACGGCCCTGCAGGCGGCGGCGCCCTGATCCGGACTTTCACCCTCTGCGTGCCGGGCCCGCCAGGGCGCCAGCGCGCTTACACCTAAACCAAGAGTAGGCATGTACCGTAAATTCCGCTTCAACAGCCGCGCCCTCGGCCTGGCCCTGATGGCCATTGGCACCGCCGCGGCGGCCGCTCCGGTACCGAGCGCGCCACAACTTTCCGCCCGCAGCTATGTGCTATACGACTACCACACCGGCCAGGTACTGGCGGCCAAGGATCCCGAAACGCCGCAGCCGCCGGCCAGCCTGACCAAGATCATGACCGCCTACATCGCCTTCGATGCCTTGCAAAAGGGCGATCTCAAACTGGACGAGCAGATCACCATCAGTACCGACGCCTGGCGCACCGGCGGCTCGCGCAGCTTCATCGACCCGGCCAAGCCGGTGCCGGTGGAGGTCCTCGTCCACGGGGTGCTGACCCAGTCCGGCAACGATGCCACAGTGGCCCTGGCCGAACACATGGCCGGCACCGAAACCGCGTTTGCCGACCTCATGAATGCCCAGGCCGAGCGCCTGGGGCTTACCCAGAGTCACTTCGTCAATTCGCACGGCCTGCCTGCAGACGATCACCACTCGAGTCCGCTCGATATGGCGCGCCTGGCGGCGGCGACCGTCCGCGACTTTCCCGACTATTACCCCTGGTACTCACTCAAATCCTTCAGCTGGAACAACATCACCCAGCCGAACCGTAACCGGCTGCTGTTCTGGGACAAGAGCGTCGACGGCCTCAAGACCGGCTTCACCGATGCCGCTGGCTACTGCCTGGTGACCTCGGCAAAGCGCGAGGACATGCGCCTGATTGTCAGCATCATGGGCAGTGCCAGCGACCGTTCCCGCTTCCAGGAAGCCCAGGCCTTGTTCAACTGGGGCTTTCGCTTTTACGAAACTCATCGCCTGTTCCCGGCGGCCGAAAAACGGACTGACGCACCGGTATTCGGCGGCGCCCAGCGCTCGGTGGCTCTGGGCCTCGCCGAAGATACCTACGTCACCGTGCCACGCGGCCGGTACAAAGAACTGGCCGCCGTCGTGGAGGTTGCACCGCGCCTGACCGCGCCCGTCGCCAATGGCTCAGCGCAGGGCACGCTGCGCGTCAAACTCGGCGACGAGCTGCTGCTGGAGCGCCCGCTGGTTGCTCTGGAGGCGGTCGAGGAAGGCAGTATCTTCAGACGCGCCGTTGACGCTGCCCGCCTATGGTGGCAGGAGTAGCCGTGGCCAACGCCTTTCCGGGCGAGGCGGACACCACGGTTTATCTTGACGGGGCGTTCCTGCCCTTGTCGCAGGCGCGGGTGCATCCACTCGATCGGGGCTTTATCTACGGCGACGCGGTATACGAAGTGATCCCCGCCTATGGCGGCCACTACCTGCGCCTAGATGCCCACCTGGCTCGCCTGGAGCACAGCCTGACCGAGGCGCGCATTCGCAATCCATACCCGCGGACGCAGTGGGATAACCTGCTGACCGAGTTGTTGGATCGCCATGGTGGCGGCGATGCGTCGATTTACCTACAGGTCAGCCGGGGCGTCGCGCCCCGCGATCACGCCTTTCCCGACTGCCCACCGACCGTGTTTATCATGCCTCGGCCACTCCAGCCGGTGCCCGCAAAGCAGGTCGACGACGGCCTGAAGGCCATCTGCCGCGAGGACATCCGCTGGCACTGGTGTCAGATCAAATCCACCTCCTTGCAGGGCGCAGTCCTGCTGCGCCAGCAGGCGCTGGACCTCGGCGCCGACGAGGTCATCCTGCACCGTGACCGCTGGGTCACCGAAGGCGCGGCGACGAACGTGTTTGCCGTCATCAGTGGCAGCGTGGTCACGCCACCGCCCAGCCAGTGGCTGTTGCAGGGCATCACCCGCAATCTGGTGCTGGAACTCGCCACGCAGGTCGACCTGCCCGTGGCCGAACGCCCTCTTGGCCTGGAAGAATTGCAGGGCGCCGACGAAATCTGGCTGTCGAGCTCCACCAAGGAAGTACTGGCCGTGACCCAGATCGACGCCACCCCGGTGGGTAACGGTCGACCCGGGCCAGCCTGGCGACGCGTATGGAACGCCTATCAGGCATTCAAGGCCCACCTTCGCGCACAGTGAACGGCTTGCAGCTGCACCGCTTGGGCCGGGTGGATTACGCCACCTGCCTGGCCGCCATGCAGCGGTACACGGACCAGCGTACCGTGGA
This sequence comes from uncultured Gammaproteobacteria bacterium, assembly GCA_964653545.1. Classification (GTDB taxonomy): domain Bacteria; phylum Pseudomonadota; class Gammaproteobacteria; order Immundisolibacterales; family Immundisolibacteraceae; genus Immundisolibacter. Next base: position 11,598 of record CAZZHF010000021.1, read on the forward strand.
TTCGCCGGACCAATGCTGGCTGGTCGAGCACGCACCGGTATTCACACTCGGTCTCGCCGGCAAGCTCGAACACATCCTCGCCGCGGGTGATATTCCCGTCGTGCGCAGCGACCGCGGTGGCCAGGTCACCTACCACGGGCCGGGGCAGGTAGTGCTATACACGCTGCTTGATCTGGGACGCACAGGGCTGGGCATCAAGGCGCTGGTCGCGGCACTTGAACAGGCGGCCATTGACCTGCTGGCGATGCATGGCATCGACGCCGGGCGTCACCCCGGGGCGCCGGGTGTCTATGTGGCTGGCGCCAAGATCGCGGCACTGGGTTTGCGCGTGCGGCGCGGCTGCTGCTACCACGGCCTGAGTCTCAACGTGGCCATGGACCTGGAGCCATTCGACCGCATCAATCCCTGCGGCTACACCAACCTGGCCGTCACCCAGTTACAAGACCTTGTGCCGGGTGCCGCGCAGCCGGCCAGGATCGGCGCACAGCTGGCCGCAAATCTGGCCCTGGTCCTCGGCCGGCGCCTGTCAGACTGCTGACACCGGGCAGCACACGGTCAAGCCCGCAGTGCCGGGTCGGTCAACCCGCAGGCGGCGGCGGTAAGCAGGCGCTTCAGTGGACCGATCCGGTCCACCGCCAGCAGCCCGAAACCCCGCACCGCGCGCACCGGAGCGTTATCGGCGCGAAACAATCGCTGCAGACCGCGAATGGCCTGCACTACCGGCAGATTTTCACTGCGCCGGCCGCGCTCGTAGGGACGCAGCGTTTCGGCCCATCCGAGGTCCCGCGCGCTGCGCTGTGCCCGCACCAACTGATGGGCCAGCGCCGCCGCGTCGCCGATTCCCAGATTGGCGCCGAGTCCGGCCAGCGGATGCACCACATGCGCGGCGTCGCCCAGCAGGGCCAGACGTGGGCCAAGATAACGCTCGGCTTCAAGGCCACGCAGCGGGATCACCCGGCGCTCGTCGACCGCCGTCACGGCGCCCAGGCGGTGGTCAAACGCGACCGCCAGCTCACGCGCAAACGCCTCCTCTGGCAACTGCGCCAGACGCTGCGCCTCGCCCGGCGAGGTCGACCAAACAATCGAACAACGTCCGTCAGCCAGCGGCAGAAACGCCAGCGGCCCGGTCGGCAAAAAACGCTGGCGGGCGGTATCCGCGTGAGCATGCTCAGTGGCGACGTGGCACACCAACGCAGACTGCCCGAAATCGTCGTGGACACAGGCCAAACCGGCCCGCTCGCGCAGTGGCGAGGCGGCGCCATCGGCGGCGACCAGCAGCTGTGCCGTCAATTCGCGACCGTCGCCAAGGCCGGCGGTCAAACCCCGCTCATCCACCCGCCAGTCGGCGAGCGTTGCCGGCACCAGCACACTCGCCGCCGACATTTCGCGCAACCGCTCGTGCAGGGCCGCCAGCAGCGAACGATTCTCGACAATGCGACCCAGCCAGGGCTGACCGACCTGGGCACTGTCAAAACCGATACGGCCGGCGGAACCGGCGTCCCACACCTCAATACAACCGAACGGAGCCTGGCGCCCAGCCGCCAGCCGTGACCAGACGCCCAGCCGCTCATACAGGCCCACGGCGGCAGCATGGATGGCGCTGACCCGCGCGTCCAGCGGCTGCCCGGATGTCGGCGCCGGTGGCGACGGCCGCTGATCGATCAGCGGTACCGGCACGCCGGCGTCGGCCAGCAGCACCGCCAGCGTGGCACCCGCAATACCGGCGCCGACGACCAGCACCGCGACATCGCTCATGGCATGTATCCGCGCTGCAAACGGCTTTGCGGGGCGGTGATCCCCATCGCGCGCACCATCAGGCGACGTTTCAGAGGCGCCAGCAGGTCAAGGGAGGCCAAACCGAGCCCGCGCACCGCCGCCAGCGGCGGTGCCGGATTCTCGAACAGGCGCGGCAAGCAGCGGGTCGCCTGCCGCACGCCGCGCCAGTCGGCCTGCCGGCCTTGCCAATAGGCCGTTACCAGGTCGGCGCTGCCGGGGTCGGCGCCAGCCGCTGCCGCCAACCCGGTGGCGAGCTCAGCCACGTCGCGCAAACCCAGATTGAAGCCCTGGGCCGCGATCGGGTGCAGCGTATTGGCGGCGCTGCCGATGGCCACCAGGCGATTGGCAGTGGTGCCTGTCAACCAGGCTTCGCGCAAACGCACACAACGGGACTCGGTAAGTTCAACAAAGCGCCCGGCGCGCCAGCCAAATGCACTTTGCAGCAGCGGGATCAGGTGCACCGACGGCAAGGCGATCAGGTCCTGCGCCCGCTCGTGGGGCAGGGTCCACACCAGCGTGTAGTCCAGCGGATGTGCGCCAGGCAGCAAGGCCATGGGCCCTTCCGCCGCAAACCGTTCGTGGGCAACACCGGCATGGGCGCGATCGGTATGCAACCGCCCCAGCAACACGCTGTGCGGCAGTTCGCGCTGATGCCGATGCAGTCCAGCCAGGCGGCACACGGCGGAATCACTGCCATCGGCGGCGACCAGAAGACGGGTCGTTACCTGATACGCCGCGCCATCGGCTTCACGTACCGTCACGGCAAGCGCCTCACCGCCGCCTGCCAGGGCCGTGACCGCGGCCCGCCGCACAGGGCTGTCCCCAAGCCGCGCCAATAATGCGCGCTGCAACGCGATGTCACCCAGCACCCAACCGAGTGCCGGCTGGCCAAGCTCGCTGGCGACCAGACGCGTTACCCCAGGCCAGCCTTTCTCGGTCACTTCCACGCGCCGGATCGGCGTCGCCAGCGCGGCCAGCGTTGACCAGACATCAAGTCCCTGCAGAATGCGCTGGCTGCCCAAACCCAGGGCCAACGCGCGCCGATCCGCGGCTTTGGGATCCGGAGGCGGCGCGGCATCAACCAGCAACACGCGCAACGGCAAATGCGCCAGGGCGCAGGCCAGCGCCGCTCCGGCCGGGCCGGCACCGGCGATCAGCACATCGTAATCGGCGGTCATGCGCTTGCCATCAGGGCCTCGATCTGCGCCACGCTCTTGGGCACGCCGCCGGTGGTGACTTCATGGCCGCGCCGGGTTACCACGACGTTGTCCTCAATGCGGATGCCGATGTTCCACCACTTTTTAGCCACGCCTGGCGTGCCGGCGGCGATGTACAGGCCCGGTTCGACCGTTGTGACCATGCCGGGCTCGAATACCCGCCAGGCGTCGCCGAGCTTGTACTCGCCCACATCGTGCACGTCCATGCCCAGCCAGTGACCCGTGCGGTGCATGTACACGCTGCGGTAGGCGCCCTGTTCGATCAGATCCGTCAGTTCGCCCTTGAGTATCCGCAGGCGCAGCAGGCCGGCGGTCAGCACCCGTACCGCCGCCTCGTGCGGTTCGTTCCAGTGATTACCGGGACGCACCTTGTCGATTGCTGCCAGCTGGGCATCCAACACCAGCTCGTACAGGGCTGTTTGCTCCGGGCTGAAACGACCGTTGATCGGGAACGTGCGCGTGATGTCGGCGGCGTAACAGTCGATCTCGCAACCGGCATCGATCAGCAACAGTTCGCCGTCGTTCAGGACGGCGTTGTTGTCGACGTAATGCAGGATGCAACCGTTGGCGCCACCGCCGACGATCGGCTCGTAGGCCGGCAGCCGGGCACCGTTGCGGATGAACTCGTGTCGCAGTTCGGCCTCGATCTCATACTCCATCTTGCCGGGCCGACAGGCGCGCATGGCGCGCACATGAGCAGCCGCCGAGATGTCCGCGGCCCGGCGCATGACCTTGAGTTCCGCCGCACTCTTGAACAGGCGCATGTCGTGCAGCAGGTGACCGAGGTCGACAAACTCGCTGGGCACATGCACGCCCGCCCGTACCTTGGCGCGTAAACCGTTGACCCATCCGAGCACGCGCTGGTCGAATTCGCTGTCGGCGCCCAGGCTGTAAAACACCTTGGCGCGGTTCTCCAGCAGCCCCGGCATGATGTCGTCGAGATCGGCGATGGGAAACGCATCGTCGGCGCCAAACCGTTCCATGACACCCTCGGGACCGGCGCGCCGGCCGGTCCAGGTTTCCTTGGTCGGGTCGCGCTCGCGGCAAAAGACAATAAACTCGCCCTGAGGACGGCCTGGAATCAGGATCGCCACGGCTTCCGGCTCGGCAAATCCGGTCAGGTAGAAAAAATCGCTATCGGGGCGAAACGGAAACTCGGTATCGCGGTTGCGCAGGTGGTGCGGATTCGTGGGGATAATGGCAATGCCGTCCCCCATCTGCTGCATCAGCGTGCGGCGGCGGCCGGCAAGTTCTTTTTGTTGCATGGGAATCGTCAACTAACTGCGGTGGGGTCGGTGGTCTGCTTCACAAATACCGGAACATGAAGGCGCGTCTTCCGGCTCACGGTGGCACTGCGCATCCTCGCAATCCCGACGCCGGTGGCTGCGGTTCGCGCCTTGCCCTGAGCCGGAATCCATCGGTCTGATCATGCTCGTTGATGTAAGAAGCAGGCCACTAGAATACCGCCGCGCCGGTCCGCACTGCGCATAGCGCTCACTTTGGAGCACCAACCATGGCACAACAGGATCCGATCACCGATTCACTGGTGACACTGGAACAGCGCTTGCAGGCAGCCGTGCGGCGGGTAGAGCAGTTCACCCTTGAGTACCGCGCCATGCGTGCCCGGCACCAGCAGCTGCTCACCGAACGAGCGGATCTGGTGGACAAAACCGAAGCCGCCCGCAACCGGGTTGAGGGGATGATTTCCCGGCTCAAGAACATGGAGCAGCCATGAGCAAGGAAGCCAGCGGCGTTACCGTGCGGGTACTCGGAAGCGAATACGTGATTGCCGCCCCGCCCGACCAGCGCGCCGAGTTGCTGGCCTGCGCCGGGCACCTGAACGACAGGCTGCGTGAGCAGGCCCGAGGCGGGCGGGTGGTCGGTAACGACCGGCTATTGGTCGTGGTCGCGCTCAACTTGGTTCACGAACTGATGCAGGCGCGCACCGCGCTGAGCGAGCAAGCCACTACCTTGCAACGCCTGGTGGCGCTTGAGGCCCGACTGAGCTCGGCCTTGCATGCACTTGAGCCGGCACCCCAATCCGGGTGATGATCCGCACCGGGTACCCACTGCGGTGTTCGTTAGCGGATCAGACTATTTCTTGAACCACAAAGCGCGAGCTTTGGAAGCTGATCGATGGCCGGTGTGCAAGCCCGCCCTGGTAGCGGGAAGCCTGAAGGTCGTCTCCTGCTTCCGCCTTGAACCCCCGGTTCAAGAGTGAAGATCCACGACGGCACAAGTGGTGGGGCCCACTAATTCCCCGGCAGCCGACGGCGTGTCGCCGGCTGCTTCCCTGCCGGCGCTGCGCCGACGCATGCGCCTGGCGCGTCGGCAGCTGCCGCACGACGAGCGTCTGGCGGCCGGCGCGGCGCTCGCCAGGCAACTGGCCACGTTGCCCGCCTTCCAGCGCGCCCGGCGCGTGGCTGGCTATTGGCCGGCCGACGGCGAAATCAATCCCTTGCCCGCCCTGTTGCGCGCCATTGCCGCCGGCAAAGCCTGCTACCTGCCGATTCTGTCCCCACAACGACCCGGACGGCTTCAGTTCGCCCGCTGGTGGCCTGGCGCGCCGTTGCGCTACAACCGCTTTGGCATTCCTGAGCCTGGTGTACTGAAACGCGATTGGCTGGACCCGCGCATGCTGGATCTTGTGATACTGCCGCTGGTGGCCTTCGATGGGAGTGGCAATCGCCTGGGCATGGGTGGCGGTTTCTACGACCGCAGCTTCGCCTTTCTCCTTAACCACGCCTGGCGCAGACCGCGCCTGGTCGGCGCCGCGTTCGACCTGCAACGGTTAGCGAGCCTGCCGCGGCGGCCCTGGGACATTCCGCTGGACGCCGTGGTCAGCGAGCAGCGAGTGCGGGCATTTACGCCGCTTTGAGGGGTTTTCTAGCTGTGTTTTAATGCGCCCCCCTCTGCCAGTCCTCGCAGCCCACCCGCAGCCCCTGAGGGTTTGACCATGTCCGATAGTTATCTATTCACCTCCGAATCGGTGTCCGAAGGCCACCCCGACAAGATCTGCGACCAGATTTCCGACGCCATCCTGGATGCGTACCTGGCGCAGGATCCGGACGCGCGCGTGGCGTGCGAGAGCCTTACCAAAACCGGCCTGGCCATGGTGGCGGGCGAGATCAAGGTCAAGCCAGGCATCTACATCGAAGCCGAGGACATCATCCGTGGCGTCATCCGGGACATTGGCTACACCAGCTCGGACATGGGCTTCGACTGGGAAACCTGCGCCGTTTTCAATGCGCTGGGCAAGCAGTCGTCGGACATCAACCAGGGCGTCGACCGTGCTGATCCGGACGACATGGGCGCCGGCGACCAGGGCCTTATGTTCGGCTATGCCTGCCGCGAGACCGACGTGCTGATGCCGGCGCCGATCACCTACGCCCATCGCCTGGTGCGCCGCCAGGCCGAACTGCGCAAGAACGGCAGCCTGCCGTGGCTGCGCCCGGATGCCAAAAGCCAGGTCAGCTTCCGCTACGAAAACGGCAAGCCGACCTATATCGACACGGTCGTGCTGTCCACCCAGCATTCGCCCGAGATCAGCCAGGCCGACCTGCGCGAGGCGGTGATCGAGGAAATCATCAAGCCGGTGCTGGGTGAGTGGCTGTCGGACAAGCCGACGATTCATGTCAACCCGACCGGGCGCTTCGTGATCGGCGGCCCGGTGGGCGACTGCGGCCTGA
>CAZZHF010000022.1:0-17084 GCA_964653545.1 uncultured Gammaproteobacteria bacterium
CGCTCGTCGGTGTGGCCTTCCAGGGTCACCGCCGCGCTCGGGCTGCCGCGCAGGTAACCGGCATGGGCTTCGGCCAGGGAGCGGTATTCGTCGCTCACGTCGTAACGATCAACGTCGAAATAAATCCGCCGCTGAGACAGGGGGCTGCTCGGGTCATCCAAAGACCCCGCGGCAAAGCCGCTGCCCGTACCGGCACCGCTGGTCCCTGCTCCGTTAGCGCCGCTTGCACCGGCACTTGTGGCCGAATCGGCACCAGCTCGCGTGGTCGCTTTCTTGCCGCAGCCGACGACCGCAACGGCAGTCAGGGCAATTACGCATACATACAAAAACTTCTTCATGCGCAGAAGCTCCTCGCAAGGGTGGAAGAATCTAAGGGGCAGAACCAAATGGCGACCAGCCCGGCTCGCGCACCTTGGCCTGGGAGATACCCAGACGCTGGCGTACGTTGCCGTCAACCGATACCGTGGCCAGCGCCTCGGCGCCGCCTGATTTCGTAGTATAGATGATGATCTGACCGTTCGGCGCAAAGCTGGGCGACTCGTCGAGCGGGCCGTCGGTCAACACGTCCAGGCGACGGCTGGCGATATCCTGCACGGCGATGCGGTAACCCCGACCGGCAGCGCCATGCACCATTGCCAGCTTGCGTCCATCCGGGGACACCCTGGCACGAGTGTTGTAATTGCCCTCGAAAGTCACGCGCATTTCGGCACCACCCGTGGACGGAACGCGGTATATCTGTGGCCCGCCACTGCGGTCGGAAGTGAAGTAAATGTAGCGCCCATCGGGCGACCAGGTCGGTTCCGTATCGATGGCGTAGTGCTGGGACAACCGCCGTGGTGGGCCGCCAGCCAGATCCATCACGTAGATGTCGGGGTTGCCGTCCTTGGACAAGACCATGGCGATACGGTGGCCATCCGGGGAAAATGCCGGGGCCCCGTTCAGGCCCGGAAACGACGACACCAACTGGCGAACGCCCGTGCTCACATCCTGACGAAAGATGGCCGCCCGACGGTTGCTGTAGGTCGCATAGCCGACGAAGCGACCATCCGCCGACCAGGTCGGCGACAGAACCGGCTCCTGGGTACGCAAGACGGTGACCGGGTTGTGACCATCAGCATCGGCCACCTGCAACTCATAGTTGTTGCCAACCTGTGTCACATAAGTCACGCGGGTGCTGAAAACGCCGCGCACCCCGGTGATGGCCTCGTAGAGGAGATCGGCAATGTGGTGGGCAAGGCGCCGCCTGTTGGCGGGCGCTACCCCGGCAAAACGGGCTCCGGTCATACGCTGGCCAGTCGCGACGTTGAACAGCTCAAACTCCACATCGGCCTTTCCGTCCAACCCCGGCAGAACGCGACCTATCGTGACGTACTGGGCCATGACCAGCTGCCAGTCCCGAAAATCCACCTGCGCCGCCTCGGTCGGCCGCGACACCATCTGCTCATCCGCCACCAGACGGAACTGGCCGGAGCTGACCAGGTCCGCGCCGATGATGGCGTGGATCGCATTCGCGCCCGAGTTATCGCCTCCGTACGGCACCACGGCGATGGGAATGGTCTGCGCGGCGCCCTGGGTGATCTCGATCCGAAGTTCCGCGCGCGCGGTGCCGACAAGCAGCACCAACAACAGGCCTAGCAGCCCAAGGTCAGCCCATTTCGGCTTTGAATACAAATATGAAATTTCGGAAATGTTCATTGAACAGCCTAACGTCCGTGGGAACCTGTAAGGGCGATGCTGCGGTGACTGCGTCCTGCACCGAATCGATAAACACCGGGGCGTCGCCACAACTGACGACCTGTACGCTGATGACCTCGCCGCTGGGCAACAGTTTGACCCGCACATCACATTGCAGGCCAGGTGGCCAGTTCATTGGCTTGCGCCAACGCGCCTGAACCTGGCGCTGAATGGCGGCTACATAGCCGCTGATCTGATTCGCCTGGTCGGCGCTGGCAGCCGCCTGGGCGGCCGCTGCATTGGCAGCTGCTGCCTTGTCAGCCGCGGCCTTGTCAGCCGCAGCCTTGTCAGCGGCCGCTTTTGACGCCGCGGCCCGCTCTGCCGCCGCTTTGTCGGCAGCTGCCTTGGCCGCGGCGGCTTTCTCGGCTGCCGCCTTGGCCGCCAGCGCGCGTTGACTGGCGGCTTCGGCATCCGCCTGACGCTTGGCCTGTGCGGCTTTCTCGGCGGCGGCGCGCGCAGCGGCGTCCGCCAACTGCTTGGCCTGCGCCGCTTTCTGGGCCTCGGCTCGCTGCTGCTTGACCTGTTCGGCGGCGCGCTGGGCAGCTGCCTCGGCCGCTTGTCGCTCTCGCGTGGCGGCTTGCGCGCGCTCTTGCTCCTGCGCGCGTTGTCGCTGGAGTTCTTCGATTCGCCGCTCCTCGGCCGCCGCCTTGCTGTGACGATCACGCTGCTCCTGGGCGCTGGCGCGTTCAGCCGCTTCCACTTCGGCGCGCGCCGCATCAAGGGCTGCGGGGTCGATCACCTCGGCTTCGATCGGCTGGCCGGCTGGACGTGCCGGCTCGGGATTCCACCATTCGATACCCACGGTCAGCAAAAGTATCAGTACCACATGCAGCAGTACCGCCCACAGCAACGGCCGCGACAGGCCCATCTTGGAACTACGCCGCGTCACCATGGAGTCAATCGGTCACCTGGGTTATCAAACCTACCTTCTTCGCGCCGGCTTGCTGGAGAAGCGCCATCGCCTCAATCACCGACTGATAGGGCACCGCCTTGTCACCGCGCACCACTACCGGCGCATCAGGATCCTTGTCCAGCGCAACCCGCGTCAGGGCCACCAGGCGCGCCGCATCCTCCGGCTTACCAGGCTCGCTGCGATAGGTCTTGAAATCGAAGTAGAACTTGCCATCCCGGTCCACCGTCACCTGGACCGGGGTTTGTTGTTCGGCTGGAATTTCCTGGCCCTTGGTCTGCGGCAGCTCAACCTTCACACCCTGCTCCAGCAACGGCGTTGTGATCATGAAGATGATCAGCAACACCAGCATCACATCGATATACGGCACGACGTTGATTTCCGCCATCACCCGGCTGCGCCGGCGTCGACCTTGTGCCTGTGCCACGGCGTTCAGCGCGCCGCGGCCGCGCCGCGTTCGCCCAAACCGGCACGAAATGCGTGCGCCTGGCGTTGCAGCAGGCTCATAAACTCCTCGATAAACGCTTCATACTGGCCGGCGCGATGCTCCACTTCCGCCGCGAAGCGGTTATACGCAATCACCGCCGGAATGGCGGCAAACAGTCCCATCGCCGTCGCGACCAGGGCTTCGGAGATGGCCGGCGCCACCAGCGCCAGCGTGGGCTGGCCGGTGGAACCGAGTGCCTGAAAAGCCGCCATGATGCCCCACACGGTGCCGAACAAACCGATGTAAGGACTGATCGATCCGATCGTGGCCAGGTATGGCAGGTGCTCGTCGAGTGCCTCCATCTCGCGCGACATGCCGGCCCGCATCCCGCGCTGGGCGGAGTCGAGCGCGGCTTCTATCGGCAGATGCGACTGCTCGTACAAGTGCCGGAATTCCTTGTAGCCGCCGATGAACACCCCCTCCACGCTGCCCGGCGGGTACACGCTACTGGCCGCCACGCGGTAGAGCTCCTCCATGTCCCGGCCGGACCAGAAACGGCGCTCGAAGCCTTCGATGGCGGCCGCGACCTGAGCGAAAGCTCGCCGCTTTCGCAACATGATGGTCCAGGACAGCACCGAGGCCGCCAGCAGGATCAGCATCACCATTTTGACGACCGGGCCGGCGCCAAGGATAAGGTGGGTAATCGACAACTCGTTGGCCAAGCAAGGCTCCGCAGGAAAATCGCCACACCATAATCGGTCCCTGCCGGGGACCCGACCCGATTGTTGGCTAAGACAGTAATCGTGACGCGAAATTCTAACAGTCGGCGGGGCTCGGGCCCGTGGCAACTTGCCGCTGGGCAGGCAGGTCAGGCGTCCGGACTGTCATCCGACGGAACCAGCGGTACCGACGTGGGTGGCAAACCGAGGTAGAGCGTGGCAGCCTCGGTCGCGACGCGGCCACGTGGTGTACGCATCAACAGGCCCTGCTGGATCAGGAACGGCTCAATGACATCCTCAATGGTGTCGCGCGTTTCCCCAATGGCCGCGGCCAGATTGTCCACCCCGACCGGCCCGCCGCCGAATTTCTGGAGCACCGCGAGCAGCAGGCGCCGGTCGTTGCCGTCCAGGCCGCGCTGATCGACGTCCAGCATGGCCAGCGCCGCATCGGCCACCTCGCGCGTGACCGCGCCATCGGCACGCATCTGTGCATAGTCGCGGGCGCGTCGCAGCAGGCGATTGGCAATACGCGGCGTACCACGGGAACGACGCGCCAGTTCATGCGCGCCACCCTCATCCAGGCTAAAGCCCAGCAAACGCGCGGCACGTTGCACGATCAGCGTCAACTCCGGTTCGTCGTAGAACTCCAGCCGCGCCACAATGCCGAAGCGGTCGCGCAGCGGTGAGGTCAGCAACCCGGCACGGGTGGTCGCGCCAACCAGCGTGAACGGCGGCACATCCAGCTTGATCGAGCGCGCCGCCGGGCCTTCGCCGATGATGATGTCCAGCTGCCCGTCCTCCATCGCCGGGTACAACACCTCCTCAACGGTGGCGCTCAGGCGGTGGATCTCGTCCACGAACAGCACGTCGTTGGCGTCAAGATTGGTGAGAATGGCAGCCAGGTCGCCCGGCCGCTCCAGCACCGGACCCGAGGTGCTGCGCAGGCCGACGCCAAGCTCGTGGGCAATGATGTGCGCCAGCGTGGTCTTGCCAAGCCCCGGCGGTCCGTACAGAAGCACATGATCCATGGCTTCGCCGCGCGCGCGCGCGGCACCGATGAAGATGTCCATCTGTTCGCGGATGGCACGCTGGCCGACGTAGTCGGCCATGCGGCTTGGCCGGATGCCACGCTCGACATGCGGTTCGTCGACGGCGATGGCCTGTGGTTGCAATATGCCGTCGCGCTCGATCGCCACGCTTAACCCCGCATCAGGCGCTTCAAGGCGGACCGGATCAGGTCTTCGCTACGCAGGCCGTCGGTAGCCAGATCGCGCAGCGCCGCTCGCGCCTCGGCCGGTTTGTAACCGAGCGCTTCGAGCGCGCTGGCGGCATCCTGAAGCGCGTCTCCGCCCCGCGACACAAAGCTGGCGGACGCGGCCACTGCCAGCCGACCCAGGGGTTCGCGCAGTTCCAGGATCAGCCGCTCGGCGGTCTTGCGGCCGATACCCGGAATACGCACCAGGCGCGCGACGTCGGCCTCCTGCACGATCTCGATCAGTTCCTGCACCGCGACTCCAGACAGAATCACCAGCGCCAGCTTGGCCCCAACACCACTGACTTTCAGCAGTTGCCGGAACAGCGCCCGCTCGGCCTCACTCGCGAAGCCGTACAGTAACTGTGCATCTTCCCGTACCACCAGGTGCGTGTGCAGCACGACCGATTCGCCCAGCGCCGGCAGCCGGTAGAACGTGCTCATCGGCGCTTCAAGCTCGTAGCCGACACCCGCCACATCGAGCAGCAAAGCCGGCGGTGCCTTGGCCAACAGTGTGCCGCTGAGCCGACCGATCAACGTCCGCGCCTGGTTGCTGCCAGCGCCAGGCCACCCAGCAGACACTGGGCATGACACAACGCACCGGCCAGGGCATCGGCGGCATCGGTCCGCGGCACACTGGCAAGACCGAGTAACCGCGCCACCATGAACTGCACCTGGGCCTTGGCGGCCCGGCCGTTACCGACCACGCTTTTCTTGATTTCCGCCGGCGAGTACTCGATCACTGGCACACCGCGAAAGGCTGCTGCCACAATGGCGGCGCCACGCGCCTGGCCAAGCTTGAGGGCAGAGCCGACATTGCGGTGCACGAATACCCCTTCAACCACCACCGCCATCGGCTGAAACTCAGCCACCAGCTCGCAAACCCCCTGAAAAATGACCCCAAGCCGAACGTCGAGCGGGCCATCGCCGGTGCGGATCACGCCGCTGTCAAGGTAACCGGACTGCCCACGGCGCGCCTCGATCAATCCAAAGCCGGTCAACCGCGATCCAGGGTCGATGCCGAGTATGCGCGTCACGCCAGCGCGGCCAGGGCCTCGTCCGAAAACTCCGCGTTCGAGTACACCTGCTGCACATCGTCGAGGTCTTCGAGCGCATCCAGGAGCTTGATCACCTGAAGCGTTTGCTCCATGTCGAGTTCAACTCCAGTCACCGGCCGTTCCACCAGTTCCGCCGACTGCGGCTCGACCCCCAGTCCAAGCAAGGTTTCGCGCACCTCGTGCAGACGCCCGGGTGCGGTCAGCAGTTCGATACCGCCTTCCTGCACCAGCACGTCGTCCGCACCCGCATCAAGCGCCAACTCGAACGCCCGGTCTTCGGTCATGTCAAGCGGCAAGACGATCGCGCCGTGCGACTCGAACAGATACGCCACGGAGCCATCGGTACCCAGATTGCCGCCATTTTTTGAAAACAGGTGCCGCACTTCGCCGACCGTGCGATTACGGTTGTCGGTGAGGCAGTCGAGCATGATGGCGACCCCGCCCGGGCCGTAGCCTTCGTAGCGCACCGCCTCATAGTTATCGCTGTCGCCACCTCCGGTGCCGCGCCTGGTGGCGCGCTCGATGGTATCGCGCGTCATGTTCCCAACCAGCGCCTTATCGATCGCGGTGCGCAGGCGCGGGTTGGTGGCAGGGTCGTCGCCGCCCGAGCGGGCGGCGACGGTAATCTCGCGAATCAGTTTCGTGAACAGCTTGCCACGCTTGGCGTCCTGCGCCCGCTTGCGGTGCTGAATGTTAGCCCACTTGGAGTGACCGGCCATGGCGGTTATCGCTATATCGATCAGGCGCTTGCGGGCTTCTTGGTGGCGCTGCGCAGACCAAGTTCCCGCAGCTGAGTATCTTCGACCGCCGACGGCGCGTCCGTCAACGGGCAATGCGCACGCTGCGTCTTGGGAAAGGCGATCACCTCGCGGATGGAACTTGCACCAGCCATCAGCATCACCAGGCGATCGATGCCAAACGCCATGCCACCGTGCGGCGGCGCACCGTAGCCCAGCGCCTCCAACAGAAAGCCAAACTTCGCCTGCGCCTCGTCCTCGCCAATCCCCAGTAGCCCGAACACCGCCTGCTGCATTTCCGGGCGATGGATGCGGATGGAACCACCGCCAATTTCCGATCCGTTAAGAACCATGTCGTAAGCCCGTGACAGGCAGTTGCCCGGATCGGCCAGCATGGCCTCGGTATCGGCGACCTGGGGCGCCGTGAACGGATGATGAAGCGCCTGCCAGCGGCCGGCGTCGGAGTCGCGCTCGAACATCGGGAAATCCACCACCCACAGCGGCTTCCATCCGCCGTCCAGAAGGCCAAGGTCATCCGCCAGCCTGCCGCGCAAATGACTGAGGTAGCCGTTGACCACGTTCGCCTTGTCGGCCCCAAAGAACACCACGTCGCCAACGCCCGCACCCACGCGTTCCAACATTGCGGCGACCGTCTCGGGGCGCAGGAACTTGACGATCGGCGACTGCCACTCGACGCCGCCGTCCGTGCCCTCGGCCAAACGGATATACGCCAAGCCCCGGGCACCGAACTGCTTGACGAACTCGACGTAGTTGTCGAGCTCGCGCCGGCTCAGGCTCGCGCCGCCACCGGGTACGCACAGTGCCGCCACGCGGCCTTCGGGGTCGTTGGCGGGGCCCGCAAAAACCTTGAAATCGGTATCGCGCAGCAGGTCCGACATCTCGACCAGTTCCAGCGGGTTACGCAGGTCTGGCCGATCGATGCCGTAGCGCGACATGCACTCGGCATGGCTCATGCGCGGCAACGGGTCGGGAAGCTGTACGCCCAGCACGTCTGCGAACAGGCCGCGGATCATGGTCTCCATGATGGCCATGAACGCATTCTCGTCCAGGAACGAGGCCTCGATATCCAACTGCGTGAACTCGGGCTGGCGATCGGCGCGCAGATCCTCGTCGCGAAAGCAGCGGGCGATCTGGAAATAGCGGTCCAGGCCACCCATCATCAGAATCTGCTTGAACAACTGCGGCGACTGGGGCAACGCGAAAAAACTGCCTTGGTGCACGCGACTTGGCACCAGGTAATCGCGCGCACCCTCGGGCGTGGCGCGAGTGAGTATGGGCGTTTCGACATCCAGAAAACCTTCATCTTCCAGGAAGCGGCGCAGCCAGCCACTGACCCGCGCCCGCAGGCGCAGCCGCTCCAGCATGACCGGTCGACGCAGATCGAGATAGCGGTAGCGCAGGCGCTTGTCTTCGTGAACGTCGTCCTCGTCGATCTGAAACGGCGGCGTCTGGGCGACGTTCAGCACTTCGATGTGAGTTGCCAGCACCTCGATCTGGCCACTGCGCAAACCGGCGTTTTCCGTGCCCTCCGGCCGTCGGCGCACCCGCCCGACGACCTGCAGAACATACTCTGACCGGATCTGCTCGGCGATGCGAAATGCCGTTTCCGTGTCCGGGTCGATCACCACCTGCAGCAGGCCTTCGCGGTCGCGAAGGTCGATAAAGATAACCCCGCCGTGGTCGCGTCGACGATGCACCCAGCCACATAAAGTGACCGTCTGGTCCAGGGCCGAGCTATCGACCAGCCCACAGTAAACACTTCGCACTAACGGCTCCGGCAGGTCATTCGGGGTGGCGGAAGGGTCAAGGCCCGGTCAGGAAACAAAAAAGCGCCAGGCGCAGCGGAAATTGGTCCCCGCTCGCCCGGCGCCAAACAACGCCGGTCTCAGCTGGCGGCAACCGGGCTGGCTGGGGGCGTAGGAGCAGTGGCACCAGAAGCCGCGCCACTGCTCGCCGCTGCAGTGCCGTCCGAGCTTTTGCCGTCACCGCTGCTGGCCTCACTACTGCTCGCCGCTGGCGAGTCCGGGCTGGCGCCAGAATCCTTGCGCCCGCCACGAAAATCGGTCACATACCAGCCACTGCCCTTCAACTGAAAACCCGCCGCGGAGACCTTTTTCTCGAACGCTTCGGCGCCACACGCCGGACACTGGGTCAGGACGGGTTCACTGACTTTCTGCAGCATCTCGCGCTGCACGCCGCAAGCGCGGCAGGAGTATTCGTAAATCGGCATGGAAGTTTCTCGCGCACCCCTCAGGCTGCATGGGCCTTGAGGTATTCCTCAACAAACATCAGTCGATCGTTGCCCCACCAGATCTGGTCGTCCAGCATCATTATCGGCACCCCGTACACTCCGCGTGCATGCGCCGCGACTCGCGACGCCTCGTAAGCCTTCTCGCCGGCCTGCGAGGACACGAAGGCCATGAACTCGTCGGCATCCAGACCGGCTGTTTTGGCGAGCCCACGCAGCACGCCTTCGTCATCGGGGTCGACACCCTCCCCCCACACCAGCCGGTAGGCCTCGTCTACATATTGGCGAGCCCGGTCTTTTTCAATGGCGTGGAAGGTGCCGATATTCATGCGCCAGGCGTTAAGACCCTTCGGAAACTTGAACGGCACCCCGTAGTGATCGGCCCACCGGTTCAGGTCCTGCATAAGGGCGCGAATCTTGGCCGGCACCTGTCGATTGGAAGGGCCGTAGTTACCTGCCGCCAGTTTGGCGGTCGGAATGTCGATGGGGTGATAGTTCAACTGACAACCGTATTTGGCCACCAGATCGGGCAACTTGAGGTTGCACAGATACGTGAATGGACTGGTGAAATCGATATAAAAATCAAGCGTTTTTCCCGGCATAACTGACAAATCCCAGTGTGTGGCCTAGCCAGCCCAACCCATTATTTCGCGGTAGTACTCCCAGAACCCGATGATGCTGCCCTCGGTCACCAGGTGCTGCGCGTCCTTGGCCTGCTCGCCGCCCATTGCGATGTAGGAACTCTTGTCCTGATCGCGAATGATGGAACGGTGAACGATTTCAACCGCTTCGCCATCTTCCATGGACACCAAACCGGCCGGGCCGATCAGGTTACCCTGCTTGTTACGAATGAGGTCCATGTCGGCATCGTCGTCGGCATAGCCGAACTGGGTCCATACCAACTCGAACTTGTCCACGCCGCGCGGGATGATCTGGCGCACCGCCAGGGTGTTGGAAATCTGTTGCACCACCAGGTTCGGAAACACCGCCAGGATCACCAGCGTGACACCGTCGTCAAACTCCTGCCGACCGGCCAGCAGGGACGGATCGGACAACACGAAGTCGGCGTTATAGGTCCGCGTGTCCTGATAATCCTCAAGCTTGCCATCGTCGGTGCCGCGCATGGCGGTCAGCATGGAGTGGCGATGCTTCGCGTCCATTACGCTGACGCCCTTCTGGCTGGACCGATACAGGCCGAAGGTACAGTGGAACAGGTGCAACAGGCTGGCGTGGTAGGGATCGCGCGTGTTCTCTGCGTACAGCTTCCAGTTGCCGGCCACGAACTGGCGCTGATCGCCCAGCACCTTGATTGGCCGACTCATGATGCGCTCAATCGCCTGCCTCGGCATCGGCCCCAGGTAATCCTCGAGCGGCTCCACAGACTCGGAGAAGGTCGCAAACACCAGGCCGGCAAGTGCCTGGACACGCAGCTTCTGCAAACCGTGCTGCTTCATGTCGAAGTCGGCGGGCATACCCCCTTGGCCGTTCAGGCCCCGCCGAAACGGCACGCCAATCAGGTTGCCTTTCAGGTCGTAGGCCCACTGGTGGTAGACGCACAGATGATTTTGCACATTGCCGCGCAGCTCGCGGCAAATGGCCGCCCCACGGTGCGCGCAGCGGTTGACGTAGGCGTGCAGCGAGCCATCCTCGGCGCGGCTGACGACTACCGGTGAGTCGCCGACAAAGGTGGTCTTGTAGTCGCCGCTGTTTGGAATCTCCGCCTCAAGCGCAACAAAGGACCAGCTTTCGCCGCGGAAAAGGCGTTGCTGTTCCAGCTCGTACACGGCCGGGTCGGTAAACACACCGAAAGGCACGCGGCTGCCGCCAGCTGCCGGCCAGGCCAGGTGACCAAGTGCGGGATCGCGGATGGCATTCATGGGGGAACCTCCGATCAGCAGCGGGCAATCGCCCGGGCGCGTGTCTTAAAGCGGCGTAACCAACAGGTTGGGAATACGGTAAGTGTCGAACACCACGACCCTGCGGGCAAACCGCAAGCCATCGGCGGTCGACACAATCCGGTCCAGATACTTGCCGGCACTGAACACCTTGGTATCACCTTCGACCAGCGTCTGCAGCACCAGATAGTTGCTGTGGACGACAATCCCGCCGTCCTGCACACCTTTGACGTCGACGTTGCTCAGAATGTGCCGGTAGTAATGTCGGGCGTAGATATTGGCGTGGCGCAGCGCCACCACCCGGTCGGCCAACATGCCACGGCTGTCGCAGTACATGGCCGCGGTCGGCAGCCCGCGGTCGGCATTTTCGCGCGACACCACCTGATACAGGCAGTCTTCGACAAAAAAATCGGGCCATTCTTCGAGCCGATCGTCGTCTATACACTCGACATATTCGCTCAACAGCTTGTTGACGTGATAGTGCAGTTCCACCGGCGTCAGCGCCGCCATATCCAGCGTTAGCAAACCCAAAATACTCCCTGGCTAAACTTCATAGCTGCTCAGGCAGCCCGCTCGATACACACAAAACCATCGACCAGCGATACCGGGTAGGTCTGAATCGGCACCACACAGGGGAACGCCGTCGGCTCGCCAGTGCGGATGCTGAAGCGTCCGCCGTGGAACGGGCACTCCACTTCGTCGCCCTCGACGTAGCCGTCTGTCAGCCAGGCCATGCCGTGGGTACACATATTGTTGCTCACGAAGTACTCCCCTTCCAGGTTGTACACCGCCAGCGCCGGCATGCCATCGGCATCCACCTGAAAGGATTGTCCGGGCGCTACGTCTTCTGCCTTGCAAAGCTTTATCAAATCGGCCATGTCTTCCCCATCACTAAATGCGGCGATGCGAGCATGCGCCCACCCACCTTACCTTATGCCGTTACGGCGGGGTGTCCGGGCTTGGTGGCGCCGTCACCGAACACGAATCTTGGTCTGAACACATAAATCATGGCTGGAATCAGCAACAACGACGTGATGGCCGACACGGTCAACCACAACGCCATCAAAAGCCCCATCTCGGCCTGGAACTTCAACGACGAGGCGTACCACACCAGCACGCTCGCGATCATCGTGCCGCCGGTGATCAGCACGCCGCGCCCGGCCGTCAGCAAGGAGCCGCGGATGGACGCCACAACGTCGCCTGTTTCCCTGAACCGTTCCTTCACCCCATCAACGATGTAGAACGCATAGTCTACGCCCAAGCCAATTCCGAGCGCCGCCACCGGTAGCGTGTTGATGTTCATGCCGATCCCCTTCCAGGCCATGAAGGCAAAGGTAATGGTGTTCGACATGACCACCAGCGGCATGTAGAACAGCCCCGCTATGGTGGACCGGTAGGCAATCGCGGACAACACAAAAAGCGTCAACAACGCCAGCGCGATGCTTTCCACCTGGCGCGCGAATACTTCCTCGTTAACCGCAGCCAGCACTCCCACCAGGCCACCGGCCAACCGGTAGTGAGAGTCTCCCGGCAAGGGGTTGTTTTCGACGTATTCCTCGATCCGCGACATGGCCGTACGAATGGTGTCGCCCTTATGGTCGCGGAAGAACATGGTCACCGAGCCATCCTTGAAATCGGTGTCCATGAACCGATCCATATCCCCTGGATCGGTACCGGTCAGGTACATGAACAGCAGTTCGCCGTTGATGTCAGCGGTGTGGCCCAGGTCCTCGAAGCGACGATTGCCCTCGTGCAAATTGGCGTTGATCGGTCCGATCAAATCCACCATCGACACCGTCCCACCGATCTGGGGCTGAGTTTCCAGGTAGCGCTGAAAGTTATCGACGTTGATCAACAATTCGGGATCCTTGAGGGCGTTCGGCTCATCCCCCTCGATCACCACGAACATCTGGTCACTGCCCTGGAAGGTGTCGTTGATCGCTTTCGCATCCACGTTGTAGGGATGGTCTGGCCACAGCAGAGGCGTGCCGGGCAGCGCGTCACCGACGGTCACATGGGTCGCGTAGTAGCCCGAGCCGCCGAGTATTGCAAGGGCAATCACCAGCACCGCCACCGACCGGCGACCCAGAACCAGCGTCCCACACAGATTCAGTACTGGCCGCAACAGCCAGCGGTTGGTATCAAATGGAAACGCCTGGGCATGCGGCTTTGAAACCCACGACAGGAGAGTTGGCACCAGCACCATCGCCGAGACCGCGATGGTGCCCAACCATACCGCGCCCACAAATGCAGTCTTCTGCAACAGCGGCATCGGCATGGCGGCCACGATGGCCACCGCCACCGCGTCCACCACCACCCCAAGCATGCCCGGACGAAACAAGGCCACCAGGGCTTTTGGCGCCGCCTCCATGGGGGCATGACCACGTTCCAGTTCATCATCGAAGGCGGCCAGCATCTGCACCGCGTGCGAGATGGCGCGCGCTGTGACCAGGAAAGCAATAACAATGATCAAAGGATCGAAGTTGACATGGAACAACCGCGCGATACCGAGCGCCCAAATCGCACTGACCAGCCCCGCCAGCATCGGCAGCAATACGCCGCGCCAGGTACGCACGGTAACGAACAGCAACGCCGCCATGATGGCTATGGTTATCAAGAACAGGTGGAAGGTTTCCGGCAAGTAATGCACTACCCAGCCGGTCAGCAGCGGCTCGCCCACCACCCGTACGTGCACGCCGTTGCCGTCGTACTTCTCCGCGATCTCGGTAATACCGGAATACAGCTTGCCGTAGTCCATGAGGCGGTCAATGAAATCGGCGGTAACCAGCGCCGAGCGCAGATCGGGCGACACGTACCGCCCATACACCAGCGGATTGGCGAGCACATCCTCGCGCAGCTGGTCGATTTCCGCCTGTGAGGTCGGCAAATCCGGCCACATCATCGGCTTGGTTTCGATGCCGGCAGTGGACGACGTGATCGAACGAAGCTTGCGCGAAGCCAGGGAGATAACCTGGTACTGGTTGATCGCGGGCACCAGGTACAAGTCGTCGGTGATTTTCTTGATGCGTTCCAACACCTCGGGCTGGAAGATGTCGCCGTTCTCTGCCTCGACCATGATCGAGACGATATTGGGTCCGCCAAAGCGCTCGTTGTACTTGTCGTTTATATCGATATACGGATGCCCTTTGGGCAGCAGATCATGAAAAATGGTCTTGATTTCCACCTGCACGGCGAAAAACCCGAACACCGCCGTGAGCGCAAGAATGATTGCTACCACTGCCACGCGACGCGCGACACAGAACATTGCAAAGCGTTCTACTCGACTAGCCTGTTGCATTACCGGATACCTGTCCTGAATTCCGTGCTTGCCGGACGGCAAGAATGTCGTTATCCGCCAGTCCTCAGTGGAACCGCGGACCAAATAGCTGCCACTGCCCGTCCGCCCAGCGTCCAACATTGAGGCCGACGGTAATGAAACCGTCACCCTGCTGGGCGAGCGCGATATGCCAGGCAAAGTCGGCCGGATTGACGCGTGCAACTTCCCAATGCGACGCCTCGGCGTCTCCGGTCAGCATCACGCCCTTGTCGCCCACCGCCACCCAGCGTCGACCTGTCCAGATGACGTCGAACAGGTGACGGTCGAGGTCACCGACCGTCACTTGGCGCCAGGTGACGCCGCCATCATCCGTGGCGAGCACCGTGCCGCTCAAGCCCACGGCCAAACCGTTCAGGGAGTCACGGAAGACCACCGACATGAGGCTGGGCTCAACCGCCGACTCGCGTGGCTCCCAGGTCGCGCCATCGTCCACACTGCAAGCAATACGACCAAACTCACCGACCACGCAGGCTGCGCCCTCACCCGCGAAAGCAATGTCGTTCCAGGCCACGTCGTCGTCAGCCTCGGTCAGCCGCTGCCAGGTCCGGCCACGATCGACCGAGCGCATGATGACGTTGATTTCGGAAACCGCCCACGCACGCCCCTGCGGGTCCAGCCTGACGCGCAGTACCTTGCCGCTACCACCCTGGGCCACCGGCAGCGCCACTTCCTGCCAGCTCTTGCCGCCGTCACTGGTGACCAAACCCTTGCCCCGGTTTGCCACCACCACCGCATTCTGGTCATCCCAGGCGGCAATTGACTGGAAGTTGATATGCAAACCGGTCGCCTGCTGCGCCCATGTCTTGCCCGCGTCCTCGCTACGAATGATCTTGCCGTCCTTACCGACGGCCCAGGCCACGTCACCTATTACCGCGACGCCCAGAAAACGGTCCCGGGTCTCGATAACCGGTGGCTCGATGACCACCCGCGGCACCTCAAGTCTTACCTGTGCCAAGGCCAGCAGAGCTCCGGCCACCATTACCGGCAAAAAAAATGCCCACAATTTCGACATCAAGGACGGCTGCGCCATTACCAAGGCCTCACTCGGAAAATCGACTTCGTTATGTTCGACGTTGGACCCTGGCCAACACAAACCAGGGACGTCTACTTAAACTAAAGAGGGCCGCCGCAAGCCTGCGGCGGCCCTCGGGTATCGCTAGCAAACGGGCGGGCGCCCGCCGCCGAATGTTACTGCAACATCCGCGGCAGGGCTTCCGGTGAATAGTCGGCTGCCTTGGCACCTTCCGGGTTGTGATGGAATCCGGTCGAGTACCCAAAGGCCGTCGCGTGCAGGCGCTGCACGTCCAGGCCGACCACCCCGGTCACGGTCGGACCGCTCTGGCCGTCGTCCCACTTCCAGTCCTTGTACGCCACAAACTCGGTGTGCCAGTGCTCGCCCTTGCGGTCGTAATGGTCCTGCCAGTAGAACTTGGGCGCACCCAGCGTGGCGCCCACGAACATGTGCCGACGGCTCACCAGGTGGTTGTTCTTCGGCTTCCCTTCCAGCTCGTAGACGTCCTTGATCTCGTAGTTGTCCGGCTGGAAGTTCCAGTGCGGCGGCTCGCTCAAACGCATGAACGGGTACTTCGCCTCACCGGACGCGCTCTCGTCCATCGGCGGCAGAATCGACTTGTCCACGCCCAGGGCCTTGCGCACGCTCAGGATCTTCCAGCTCTCGTACCAGGTCGGGTCCAGGTTCAGGCCGAAGGTGTCGTCAAACAACAGGTCGGTACCCTGCACCGGATCGGCCCAGGCACCGCTGGACAGGCGCCGCACCCGGCGCAGGCTCTTGATGTAGGCATACACGTCCGGCAGGCGGCCGTCGGCGTAGTTCACCGTCAGCAGGCCCAGCCCGCGCGTGTCGTTCGGGTAGACGTTGATCAGCGCCTCATACTTGGCAATGGTCTTGTCCAGAACGTGCGGCTCGCTCATGCGCCCGGACATCAGGAAACGCCGATACACCCAGCCCTGCTCTTTCTCAAGACCACGCTTGCCGTCGATGATCAGGAACGTCAGCGGCTGCAGGTTCATGGCATCGCCCAGCCAGCCGAAGCGCAGGACGTTGTAGACCAGCTTGTAGCCGGCATCCGGGTCGGCCGGGTCCAGATCCGGAAACGGCACACCCGTGGTGTAGTTCACCAGGTGCTTGCCCGCATCCAGGCTGGCCTCGCCCTTGTGTTTTTCGGTCAGCGCCAGCACCGCCGGCGTTACGTTGGGCGGCGTGGCGCGGGTCAGGTTCATGACCCAGCCGAACTCGCGAATCATCTTCTCCTGCTGGCCAACCAGCACGCTGCGAATGGGCTGTCCGTCCAGGGTCTTGTCCAGCAGGCTGTCGATGCTCGCGGCGTTGAGCACCGTGCCTTCGGCCACTTCCTCGGCCAGCAGCGGGCCAGCTGCCAGCAGCCCGGCCGTGACGGCACCGGCCGCCAGCAGGCGCCGCAGTTTCTTCCCGTGCTTGTCCATCCTGTGATCCTCACTCAGGTTGTCGGTTGGAGCCCGGCGGGAGCCGCTCCGGTGGCGATTGCCACCGGACCGATCAACCGGGCATAGAGGTCAGCCGTGCATCCGCTCAGAACTGATAGGTAATGCGCGCCACGAACTGGTCACGGTCGTGCAAGGTGCTGAGCAGACGCCCGTCGTTGCGGTCACTGCCGGTCATGCCAAGATTGGTCTTCTCGACATGCCGCGGCAGGAAGATGTCCGCCTCGAAGCGCAGCCGCCAGTGATCGCCCATGGCGATGTCCAG
>CAZZHF010000023.1:0-12225 GCA_964653545.1 uncultured Gammaproteobacteria bacterium
ACGACTGACTGGGAGAGGTGAAAGCCGCACTGGCCGGCGGCCCCTTGTCCAAGCTTCAGCCGAGCGCCATCTTGCGCGCCACGGCCAAGGTCAACTGGAAGGTTTTCCACGACGCGGTCATGGAGCCGCTGCTCGATCACTTCAGCGCACTGTCCGTGGACCATGCCAGGAGCCCCGCTGAGGAGAAGCTGTGTTACCTGAGTCAGGCCTTCATGGAGGTGGCGATGGCGGTGGAATACTTTGGCGAGCCGGATGTACCCGACGGCTTCGACCGCGCGCGCTGGCAGATCGTCAAGGGTTGAGGCCTTGTTGTTTCACCGCCCCCACAGGCATGTGAAACAGCCCCCGGTTGCCCGGGCTTTGCGGCAGCGCGGCGCCTGACGCGGCACGCAGCTGACTCAGCGTACGGGGCGATGAAAACGCGTAATGCCCCGCAGCAGTGTGCGCAGATCCGCCACGTGGGCCGCGCGCACTGATCCCGCATTCGGCAACTGGCTGTCGTTCGGCGCAAAGGTGCCTGCGTCCGAAAATCCCGTGCTGCGCAATGGGTAGACGGCTTTGTAGTCAGGCCCGATCCAGGCCACGCTCGACCAGTCCGAAACTACCGTCGTAGTACGGGCTGGGCCTGCGCCCAGCAGGTCGCTACCCAGCGACA
This sequence comes from uncultured Gammaproteobacteria bacterium, assembly GCA_964653545.1. GTDB lineage: Bacteria > Pseudomonadota > Gammaproteobacteria > Immundisolibacterales > Immundisolibacteraceae > Immundisolibacter. Next base: position 656 of record CAZZHF010000023.1, read on the forward strand.
AATCGGCCGGGTCGTTTCGCACACCCAGGCGCGCCAGCAACGTGGCCGGCAGGTCCAGATGACTGCTCATGCTGCTCACACGACCCGGTGCAACACCCGGCATGCGCAGCACCAGGGGCGTGCGGACCTGTTCTTCAACAAAGCTGGAGTTGTGGCCCCAACGGCCCTTTTCCATGAACTCCTCGCCGTGATCGCCGGTAACCACGACGATGGTGTTGTCGAGCAGGCCCTGCGCGGACAGGGCGGAAAATACGCGCCCGAATTGGCTGTCGAGGTGGTTACAGGCGTTCAGGTAGCGGTTGCGAATCAACTCGATGTCGCGCGTCAGCGACATGGTCGCGTAGTTGAAGTCCTCCAGGTAAGGCTTGCGGATAGCGTTTTCCGGGGGAAAGTAATAGCGGGCGTGCGGCGACTCGAAAAACATGAATGCCATGAATGGCCGGTCGGGCACCGAAGATGCCTGCCTGATAAACCCTAGCAGGCTGTCGACGTTGCTACGATCACGCTCCCAGCCCTGACCGGTCGCCTGATCGTGCAGTACCTCGACAGGTAGACCGGCAAATACCGTGCGGCTGAATTCAGGGTAGCTGAAGCGCGCGCTACTCCAGGCCTCGATGCGGTAGTCCAGACGCTGTAGAACATCCATCAGCACCGGCTGCTGGTGGGCGGCCAGCATCGGAAACCAGTCGCTGCCGTACAGCCCGTAGAACATTCCAAACAGCCCCATACGGGTGCCGTTGCCGCTGCTGTAGTGTTGATCGAAGCGCAGTCCGGTCCGAGCAAACGCGCTGGTCGCTGGCATCACGCTTTCATCGAGCGCGTCCGCGCGCAGCGACTCCGCCACCAGCCAGACGATATTCGGTAACCGGGGCGGCGGGGTCAGTTGCAGTGGCACCCGCGGATAGGCCAGCGCGCTTGTGGCTGCGCGTACGCTGCCGGCATGTCGTGCCGAAAATGTGAAGCCAAGCGCCTGCGCCGCGTGCCGGAATGTGGTCGGCTGATAAAACGGTATTGCGTTGGCGGCCTTGAGCACACTGCCACGCCCGGTGAAATGACTGACGCCGTAAACCAGGCGCTCGCCCACGGCGCATACCAACAACACGCCGACCACCGTACTCACGCGAAAGACGCGCTGCGCTGCGCCGGCAACGCGGCGCAGGGTCAGGCCTAGCAGAACGGCGTTGGCAGCCAAAACGACCAGCGCCGCCGCCATCACCATGACCCAGGCGCTGGCATCAGCGCCGAGCGATTCCAGCCCGCCAGGGGTGGTAACCAGGTTCCAGACGAAACCGTTCAGGTGAAACCCGTAGAGCTGGAAGACCAACAGGTCCAGCAGCAGCCCAAGCTGGACTGCGCTGGACCACAGAACAATCAGCGTGAAGCTCAACCCATGGGCGGCGCGGGAGCCAAGTGGCCGCTTCGCGGCTGCGCCTAACAAGGGCGCCAGCACTAAAGGGAGCAGGAACAAACCGGCGTAGTTCAGCGCGGCCGCGATAAAAAAAGCGCTTACCAAGGGCCCGGACAGATGTGCATCCCAGGCGTGCGCCAACAAGAGCAACAGCACCACTGCCCAGCTGATGGCCCAGTAGGAAAAAGGCAGGAAGGTGGCCTGGGATCGGGACAACGGATGCACTCGGGAATGACCAGTGGCGGGACGTATATCACCGTACGCCGCAGCGGGTTAAGACTCCGTCAAGCGCACGGCCCCTCCGATGCCAAGGGCCGCAGGGCACCGCTTGCTGAAACCGCGGCGAGGCGGAGACATGCGTCGCCGAGACATCACCGTGACGGGCCGGCGGCCGAGTCCGCAGGCGAAGGCGAAGATGGCGGCTGGATGCTTCGTTTCCCGCGCTCGCCGAGGGACGTGGCGGCCACGCTCGCCACGATCATCGCCAGACCGGTCGCGTTGCTGGGCGTGATCGTCTCTCCCAGGGCCAACGCCGACAGCAGCAGGCCCACCACCGGCACCGCGAGCAGTCCCATCGAGGCCGTAATCGCCGGCAGCGCCCGACTGATTACGACGAACGCCCATAAACCCATCGCAGTTGCCAATGGCCCGTTGTAGGCAATCACCCAGAAAAGTTCCTGGTCCCACGCAACCTGGGCATCCGGCTCCAGCAGCAGTGCCAGCGGCAAGACCACGGCCGTCGCGACCAGGAACTGCCAGGGTGCCAGCGACAGGGGCGATGCGCCCCAGGCACGGCCACGGATATGCAGCATCACCAGCCCGCCAATCCCGGCCCCGCCCAGAATCAGGCCGTTGCCGAGCAATACCGTGCTGTCACTCCAATCGAACGAGGCGGGATTGAACAACACCATCAGGCCCGCGATGCCGCACAGGAAACCGATGCCCTTCCAGGCGTTCAGGCGCTCGCCCAGCAGCAGAATGGCACCGGGCACCACCCACACCGGCATCGTGTAGGCAAGGATGGACGAGCGCCCCGCCGGCACGTACTGCATGCCGTAGGTCAGCATGGCGATATAAACGCCCATTTGCAGAATCCCCGCGCTGACCAGAAACGGCCAATCACGCCGCACGGGCAGGCGCAGTTCTTTCAGGGCCCCTGCGACCACGAACATGGTGACCACACAGGTCAGCATGCGCAGGGTCGCGAACGTGAACGGTGGCGAATGCTGCAGACCGATTTTCATCACCGGCCAGTTGCCGCCCCACAGCAGGACCAGCCCGCCGAGCAGCAGCCACGCCCGACGGCCAGAGACCGACGTACTCACATTAAGGTCATGCGAACGCCACCCCAGCCACACCGGTCAGCCATTCCGGAACCGCTTCATAGAACAAGGGCTCGCCGTGCGTACCCGGCACGGCGCCCATTACCGTGGCCCAGGTGCGGATCTCCTGCCCGCCATTGCCGGCGCGGCGGGCGATGGTGGCGGAATCCAGACCGGCCAGTCGGCCATAGTCGCCTGCCTGCATCCAGCCGAGCAGTTCCCGATCGAAGGCTTCGTCTATCCGGCCGAGCCCCTCGCGGCCCCAGCGCACCACCTCGTCGGCGATGCGCTGCTGGGTTTGCGGGTCCACGCCCTGGCGCCCGGCGGACATGAACCGCAGCCAGTCCCGACCGGTCTGATCACCGGGCAAGAACCGCCAGTCGAGCAGCGGCACCTCATGCGACAGGCCGCCGGTGCCGATCAACGCCACACGCAGGTCCGGCTCCACCTGTGCCAGGACCCGGCCCAGGGCGGCGCCAAGGTCCAGGCAGCGCCCGAGCGTGGGCAAGGGCGGCGCGTTGCAGTTCAGGAACAGCGGCACGAGCGGCAGGTCCGCTTGCGGAAAAATCATGTGCACCGGGGTCATGAAGGCGTGGTCGAGCGGCAGGTCGCGCGCGAATGCCAGGTCGAAACCCTCGCTTATCAAGCCTTCCAGCAGGCCGTGTGCGAGCCCTTCATGCACCGCAAGTTCGTAGCGTGGCAACCCGCCGTCGCCCCACCCCACGCAGCGTCCGCTCACACCCAGGCAAAAGGCCGGCATGTTGTCCAGAAAAAAACTCTGGAAGTGGTCCGAGGCGACCATCAGCACCACATCCGGCTGCGCGGCCCGCAAGCGGCGGGCAACTTCGTCGTAACCGGCGCGGACACTGTCGCGGTGCGCCTGCGAGGCGCGCTCCCAGGTGCGCACCATGATTACGGCGTGGGTCACGCCGAAAGCTGCAACGATCTTGGCCATGGGAACTCCTCATTCAGGCGGGCGGGAACAGCGCGAAGCACTTGCTTGAGTTGAATACCCAGCTTTCCACGAAATCGACCACCTGCGGGCGTTGGCCTAGCGCCGCCATGGCGCCGGCAAGGCAGATCCAGTTCAGCACCTCGTGCTGTCCGGCATCCTCAATCGCGTCGCGGCTGAGCGCACCCCAGCGGGTCCAGGCATCGCTGCCCAGATCTGCCCTGAGGCGGCGGTCGGCCTCGACGTCCGGGTACAGGCGCTGGTGCTTGGCGGTCAGCGAGCCATGCGACCAGCTCGAAGAGGCGACAATCGCCACGCGCCACGGGCTATCGGCAAGAAAGCGACCGATCGCCGCGCCGAGCGCGTAACAGCGCGCCGGCGTGGGCGAAGGCGGGGTGCTGAACGCTGGAGCATCCGCCCCCGCGCCGCGCGCTGCGCCGCTGAGCAACTGTCCGCCGTAGCAGTTAACGTGTATCGGAATCAACGGATAGCGAAAGCCGCGCCCGGCATCCGGCAAGTCCAGGAATAGCACCGTGTTGGAAAACGAATGTGCCAGACCCGCCGGGTGGCGGGTGGTGCTGGCCCAGGCCAGGTCAAAGCTCTCGCCAAGCAGATGGGTGACCAGCGCGTGCGCCGCGGGGCGGTGGCCACGCACGATCAACGGCGTGTCCACGGGCAAATCGAACGCATTCTGGTCGGTCTCGAACGGGATGCCTCCGCTAGCGTAGGGTCGGCAGGTGATCTCGTCGAACAGATAGGCGCAGAAGGCCGGCACGCCGTCCAGGCGAAAGTTCTCGAACTGATCGTCACCGAATACCAGCACCAGGTCCGGCGCGAAGGCATCAAGCTCGCCGCGCAGTACGGCGTAGCCGGCAAGCAAACGGTCACGGTGGTGCACGGCCGCGGCCTGGCCCTGGTCCTGGCCCCATTCGGCGCGCATTGCTGCCGGCCAGCCGTCGCGATCGGCATAGACCTCCGGTGGAATGCGACCCACCTTGACGTTGCGCGCCAGCATGCGCGGCCAGTGCTGCACCGGCACCAGCGGTCCGGGGTAGTGGGACAGCCCAAGCCCCAGAACCTGCCCCATCAGAGCACCGGTACGTCGGTCTGGTGTTGCATGCGCACTTCGGCGCGGTTGCGGCTGGACTCCAGTATTCCCATCACCACCTCGGCGCTGGCCATGCCCCAGCGGACATCGAGCAACGTCGGGCGGTTTTGCGTCACCGCTTGGTACAGCTCGCGCAGCTCGGCGGCGCGACCAAGCGGCGGCGGACAGGGCAGTTCGCGCCGGCCCCCGGCATCGTAGACGTAAAGCCCATCAGGCGACTGGCGGATCACGCCCCGCTCGCAGGACACCACAGTCAGGCCAAAGAACGGCTGCTGCTGCGGTGCATCCATATCCCAGCCACCGCCGGCACCGTAGCCGTAGGGGTTACCGCCGCGCACCTGGGCGTATTTCTCCTGTGCGCTGACCGGACCCGGGGGCCGCGCCTTGGGGATGCGCGAATCCGGGTTCTTGGCCGGCTTGCCGGCCTCGCCGACACCCCAGGTCAGTTCGACGCTGTCGAAATAGCCGTAGCCGTCGAAGATCAGCGTGGCCGGCGTGCCATCCTCGAACTCCAGAAAAGCCGTGTAGTTGCCCTCGCAGTCCGGAAAATTCGGCTCGTGCCGGCCGGCCTGCGCCCGCACGCTGCGCACCCGCCCACCGCCCAGATAGCGGATGGTGTCGACCTGATGCGGACCCTGGCGGAACACCGGCCCGGCGCCGAGGTCCGTGCGCACTTCTTCGGGCATCAGGGCGCGGATCAGCCAGTCGTTGAAGTTCCAGGTGTGGAGGTGAGTGACCCGCCCCAGTTCCCCAGAGCGGATCAGCTGTCCCATGGCGCGCACCGGCGCGTCGTAGACCTTGGAGTGACCCTGCACATATTTGACGCCGGCCGCCTCCACCGCCTGCACCATGGCCAGACACTGCTCCAGCGTGACCGCCATCGGCTTCTCGCAGATCACGTGTCTGCCGTGGCGCGCGGCGGCGATCACGTGCTCGGCGTGCAGGCGGTTGGGCGAGGCCACCCATACGGCGTCCACTGGACCCTGCGCGCACATCGCCTCCACGTCATCGAAGCAGGCGAGCGACCGGCCGAGGCTCTGCGCAAAGTAATCCATGTTGTCGCGGCGGATATCGGCCAGCGCGGTCAGCTCGATCTGGTCCTCGATTTCCTTCAGGTGCGGCAACACCTGCAAGGCCGCGATGCCGGCGCCGGCAATTCCCAGGCGCAGCCGGCTCACGGCGCGCTGGCGTCGGCGGTGGCGCCGGGCACGAAACTCATGGCTTCGGTGCCGCCCCACGGCCGGGTGGCCGAGGGAAACGTGATGCTCTGGTTGTGCGCCGGATCGGTCACCATCGCCACGTCCGGTGCCAGTCCCTGCTCCACCCGCGCAATCTGCTCGTCGAGCATCTTGCGGAACAACACGATGCCGCGGTCGGTGGCGCCCAGCGTCTCGTCGCTGCGATCGTAGAGCTCACCCTGGCTTTCCCAGGCCCACTGGTCCTGACTGTAGAAAGACTGCAGATCGTGCTCGCCGTCGGCGTTGCGCCCGGCTTCCAGGTACTCGAACGGCAGCGCGGCGTCCTCGGGTGTGTGAGCACTGGCGTCTTCCAGAAAGCCTACCCACAGGATGCGCGTATGGGTGTCGTCGATGGGCACCCGAAAGTGGATCGCCTCCACCGGCCCCTGTGGCACGCGCAGAATGTTCGGAAAGATCAGTGGCGGGCGCACTTCAACCTCCGGCTGCTCGCCGCCGTAGACCAGCACTTTCTCGATGCCCCAGTCGCACACCGACCACTCGTAGCGCTCCACCGGTCGCACGTAGTAATCCGCGCCGGGAATGGTCAGGCCGTGCTCCTGCGCCATACGGCCGTGCAGGTAATAGGTGTGCACGGTGTCGGCGGTGTTCTCCTCGCACTGCAACCAGTTGCAGTGGTGCAGCGGCAGGATCTGGATAAAGCGCCGCCCATCCTCGCGCACCAGTACGTCCCAGCGTGGCAGCAGCGGCGCCGGTGCCGGGCCCAGATACCCGAACAGCAGCCCGCCGAGTGCCTGCACCGGGTACGCGCGCAGCCGGATATCGTCCTTCAGGTGACTGTCCGCGGGCTCAAAGGGCTGCTCGATGCAGCGCCCGTCGGTGGCGTATTTCCAGCCGTGGTAGGCGCAGCGAATGCCGTCTTGTTCCACGAAACCGCGCGTCAGCGACACGCGCCGATGCTTGCAGCGCGCCTCGATCAGACCGTAGCGACCCTGGCCGTCCCTGAATACCAGCAGATCCTCGCCCAGCAGGCGCAGCGGCTTGATGGGCTGGTCGTCGGTCAGTTCCGCGACCGGACACAATGCCTGCCAGTAGCGGCGCAGCAGCTCCCCGGCCGGCGTGCCAGGTCCAATGCGGGTAAGGCGTTCGTTCTGTTCCGACGTAATCATGGCAGTTTCCTCTTGCGTACAAGCGGGAATGCGAAGCGTCTCGATGCGGGCCGGAGCGCGGCGTTTGACGTTTTGTTGGTGGGGCGGTTGGCGCTACCGGCCGATCGGACTCACAAGCAGCCTGCTCAAACTCCAAAAAAGAACTTCAGTGCCACCTTGTTATAGAGCTCCGGCTCGTCGTTCTGGCACACATGACCGGAGTCTTCGAACCACTCGAAGGTGGCGTTCGGCAGTAGCTCCTTTAGCTGATCGGCCATTTCCGGGGTGGCAAAGACGTCGTGCCGGCCCCAGATGAAGTGCATGGGGATGTCCAGCTTGGGCAGGCGATGGCGCAGGTCGAACCACTGCGCGGCCTGCGGATCGTTGACCCGGCGGTTACGGAAAAAATTCAGGAACGAGGCCTGCACCTCGGGCACGCCTGGGAGCTGTGCATACTGCCAGCGTTTCTCCAGGCGTTCCTCGCTGATGCGCTCGGGGTGGTGCTGGATGCCGCTGATGAAATTGCGCAGACCCTCCTTGGTACCGTCGTAGGCCACCAGTTTTTTCATGCCGGGGGTCATGCCCATCTCGATGCCCATGCCGGTGGCGATGGTGCCGCTGCTGACCAGTAGCAGCTTCTTGACCCGACCGGGGTGATCCAGCGCGTAACGGGCAGCCACGTAGGCGCCCAGCGAGTTACCGGTGACGTACACCTCGTCCAGGCACAGCGTGTCTATGAACACCGCCAGCTGCTCGGCCATGAACTGATGCGAAAACTCCTTGTCGAGCGGCTTGTCGCTCAGGCCAAAGCCGATCTGGTCCACCGCGATGGCGCGGCCATGCCGGCCCAGCGCTCCGACGTTGTGGCCCCAGCCGAACTCGCCCGCCGCGCCCGGACCGCCGCCGTGCACCATCACCACCGGTATGCCGTCGCCCCACTCGATGTAATGCATCTTGTAGGCTCCGGCACGCACGAAGCGGGAAACGAACTGCTGGTTACTCATGGCCGGACCCCTGTTCAGTAGCTGATCTTGATGTGCGGCGCGGGTTCCCCATACTGGTGGGGTTCCAGGTCGTGGATGGCGTCTTCCGTGGTGATACCAGAGTGCGCGCCGGGCCGCCAGCAGTAATAGCCGGCGCGGGCACCGCCGTCGAGCAGAAAATCCTGCCCGGTCATGAACGACGATTCGTCCGATGCCAGGAACACCGCCGCATTGCCAATGTCGCGCGCGTTACAAAAACGCCCCAGCGGGATGCCTTTCAGGAAATCATCCGCCGACATGGTGTGCGGGCCGCGGATACGCGGGTTCAGCATCTTGGCCGGGTACTGCCACAGCAGGTGATCCATGAAAGTGGGGCTGATGGTGTTGACGCGGATGCGGTGTGGCGCCAGTTCCATGGCGGCGCCACGGCAAAAATTGAGCAGCCCGGCCTTGGCGGCGTTGTAGGCCGTGTTGCCGGCCTCGCCCTGGTGCGCTGCGTCTGACACCAGGTGAATGATCGAACCCGCCACCCCGGCTTCCGCCATGGCGCGGGCGGTGTACTTGGTGGTCAGCATGCCGCCGGTCAAATAGCCGGTGAGGCTGCCGTTCCAGTCGTGCAGGTTCATGTCCATGATGGTGTGGCGGTACTGGTTACCGACCTGGTTGAACATGATGTCCACGCGCCCGTAGTGCGCCACGGTCTCGGCAACCAGCCGCTTGGCGTCGGCTTCCTGCGTCGGGTCGCCAACCAGTGCATGCGCCTCGTAGCCCTTGCCCTTGATGAAGGCCGCGCAGCGCTCGGCCGCCTCGGCGCGAATGTCCACGACCGCGACCCTGGCGCCTTCCTTTGCAAACCAGTGCGCGGTGGTGCCGGCAATGTGCGGGCTGGCGCCGAACACCAGTGCCACACGATCCTGCAAACGTCCCATGGCGGCGTCCTCAGCGGGGTTCGAAAATGGTGGTGACGAAGTTGTCGTTGCACACCCAGGTGGGTTGGAAGTCGGCATGGCGCGGGGCGCCCGCGCCAACCTCACTCATGGCGCCGGCCAGTACGGTGGGGATCAACAACTCCCACTGCGCGTGGCGCTCGAAGTGCTCGAAGGAAAGCTGCCGCGGCCAGGCCCCGTAATCGCCCTGCTGCCACTGCTTGAACAGTGCGCGATCAGCTTCCACGTCAGGGTGGATGCGTTCATTGGCCTTGCCGCTGTCGTTGGCGTGCGACCAGTCGCCGGCCGCAACGATGGCCACGCGCCACGGCGAGGGCTTGAAGGCACGCGCAATCTCTACCCCCAGGTCAAAGGCTCCCTGCGGGGTAAGCGGCGGGTCGTCGCGGGTCACGTCAAGAGGGCTCAGGCCCTCCTCATCCCGTACCCGCCCGAAGCGGAAAGGGTCGATCCCCAGCGGCAGCACCGGCGTGGCCAATTCGCGCCGGTCAAAATCCAGGTGCACCGTACCGGCAATGCAGTTGTGGCCCAACCCAGCCGGATGCGGCGACTCGGCAACGAGCCGTGGCGCAATGCCAACGTTGGCCAGGTGTTTAGCCAGGACATCCGCGGCCTGGGGGTGTCCGCGCAGGGTCACGACCTTGCCCGGGTCTTCCTCGAACCAGTTATCGCGAAAAAAGGTCCACAAGTTCCACGGCTGCACCTGGATGGCCTCATGCGTGTGCAGCCACCACTGCGGGCGCTCGGTGGCGGCAAAAGTCTCGTGCACGTCGCGATACATCATCAGCAGCAGATCAGGCCGGAAATCGTCCACCGCCCGGCGCAGGGTGCGGAATTGATCGTGCTGGCGCAGCTGGTGCGCGGCACCGGCGGTACGGCCCTGATCCTGATCCGAGCCCCACTCGGCGCGCATCGGCGCCGGCCAGTTGGCCGGATCGCGCAAGTGCGGCTTGTCACGCCAGCCCCAGGCCAGGTTGCCCCACAGCACCCACGGCATGTTCGCCGGCTTCATGCGCAGGAACGGAAAATCCGAAACCGTGAGGCCCAGGATTTCAGCCATTTGTTCCTCCATTACTTGGCTGGTGCGCCGCAGTCTGGATGCGCGCCGGATTGGTTGCCCGATTCAAGGCCCGCTGCTAGGCTCCGCCAGACCTTGGACCCAAATCACGCCGTCGCACCCCACGCTTTCCCATGTCGAGGAAAGCCGTAATCCGGGTTGGCGATAGGTAGGGGGCAGCTCGGATGGTAGCGCACCTTCGGCGGGAGTTTCGTCCTCGGCACGCAGCGCGGAACCTCCGGACCGCACCCGACAGCAATGGCGTTATCGGACAGGCGGGAAGCGTGATCGCAGGTTGGCACAGGAGTAGGCCATGGCCGTGATCGACGTGGGCCGCGACAGCGCCCGCATCAACCAGCTCTATTACGAGCACATTCCAGAGCTGGGCATCCCCAATTACTGGTATCCGGTGGCCCGCGTGAAGGACATCGGGGAGCGACCGACGCCAATGACCCTGCACGGCGCGCCGGTGGCCCTGCTGCGGCGCAATGGCAAGATCTACGCCGTCGCCAACGAGTGCCCCCACCGCGGCACTCGCCTGCACAAGGGCAGCTGCGAGTTTCCCGGCAGCAATACCCTCACCTGCCGGTATCACGGCTGGACCTTCGACGTCACCAGCGGCGCGCTGGTCGGCGTGCTGACTGACGGCCCCGATAGCCCAATGACCGGCAAGGCGCGCTTGCGGACGTACCCGGTGCAGGAACGCCAGGGCATTGTCTGGCTGTGGCTGGGCGATCGCAAACCCGTCCCGGTGGAGGACGACATTCCGCCCGGCCTGTTGATGGCGAGCGAGGTACATGTCGTCCAACGCGAGTGCTACGGAAACTGGCGCTGGCACGCCGAGAACCCGGGCCTGGGTCACGCGACCATGCTGCACCGCGATTCAGCCTACATGCGGTTTGTGGATTTTTTTGGTTACGGCAAGCGCCTGCAGCCGGTCCTGATGCACGAAGGCGTTGACGGCGAGTGGCTCCAGGAACGTTTCGACGACGTCGGCAAAGGCGAACACTATCCCGGCCTTGGGCCATGGCCCCGGCACCGTTTCGGTGAAGTCATCCAGATCCAGGAACTCAAACCCACCTTGGGGGTTAGCACAATCGTCTCGATTCGCCTGCCCGGCGTGGTGCGTATCAACAATTACCCATTTCAGGGTGCGATGTACTACGAGTGGTTCGTGCAGACCGACCCCGACCATTACCTCTATTTTCAGGTCGATTGCGGCTTTCCCAAGACACTCGCCCAGCGACTGAAGTATTTGTTTCACTACTATGGTTGGGGCCGCTTCATCGGCATAGTGCGCTTCACCATGCAGGACATCGACATGGTCGGCGACTCCCACGATCTGTGCAAAAAACAAGGTCACAACGATCCTGTCGCCCTGTTCCGCCCGGACCACTTCCACCTGGCCTGGCGCAAGTACGCGATGGCGAACCTGCGTGGCGGGCCGGTGCC
>CAZZHF010000023.1:12325-16590 GCA_964653545.1 uncultured Gammaproteobacteria bacterium
TCCACCTGGCCTGGCGCAAGTACGCGATGGCGAACCTGCGTGGCGGGCCGGTGCCCGGTTTCGAGGACGCGCGCTCGGCACCGCCGTAGTGCCGATTCGCCGGCGCGGATCCGGCAGGCGCCAACCGGTTTGCTCACGCCGGTTGCACCCCGCAGGCTGCCTTGTCGGTACAAGGGGGCCCTTGCTAGGCTGCAACATTGGCGGCGCGGTCGCGCCCAGTAACGAGGACAACAGCCATGAAGGTCATTGACGCCCGTCCCGACGCCGCGCGCATCAACGAATCGTTCTACCAGCGCATTCCCGAAGCCGGCCTGCGCAATTACTGGCACCCGGTGGCGCTGTCGCGCGAGATCACGGACAAGCCGGTGGCACGCACCCTGATGGGCGATGCCGTAGTGCTGCTGCGCCGTCTGGGTCGGGTTTATGCGCTGGCCAACGCCTGCCCACACCGAGGTACGCAGCTGTCGAAGGGCACGTGCGAGTTTCCCGGAACCCGCACACTGACCTGCCGTTATCACGGCTGGACCTTCGATGTCGGTGACGGCAGCCTGGTCGCGGCGCTCACCGACGGCCCGGACAGCCCCATCGTCGGCAAGCTGCGCGTGCGCACCTATCCAGTGGAGGAACGGAAGGGCATTGTGTGGATCTGGCTGGCCGACAGCCAACCGGTGCCGGTAGAACAGGACATCCCACGCGGGTTGCTCGAGGCGAGTGAGGTGCATACCGTGCGGCGCGTCGCCAAGGGCAACTGGCGTTGGCACGTGGAGAACCCTGGGCTGGGGCATGCGACCTTCCTGCACCGGGACTCGGAATACATGCGCATCGTCGACATGTTCGGCTATGCGACCGGCATGAAGGCGATGCTGGGCGTGGAAGGCGACGACGACGAGTGGCTGCTCGAGAAGTTCGAGGGCATAGGCCAGGACCGCGAATACCCAGGCCTGGGGAGCTGGCCGCGTCACCGTTTTGGGGAGGTGATCAAACTGACGAAATTTGCCGAAGGCCCGCGGGGGGTTAACACCATCGTGTCGGTGAAGCTACCGGGCATCATCCGGGTGTCCAATTTCCCGATCGCCGACTCCCTCTACTACGAGTGGTTCGTGCAAACCGACGCCGACCACTACCTGTACTTTCAGGTTGCCTGTGCGTATCCGAAAACGCTCATGGAACGTGCCTACTGGCTGCTGCGTTTCTATGCTTGGGGTCGTTGGGCCGGCATGGTGCGTTTCAACGCACAAGACCTTTGGATGGTCGAAGATTCGCACGCCAAGGCGAAGTTAAATGGCGGCGTCAACGATCCGGTGGCCAGCTATCGGGCCGATGGCTTTCAGCTTGCCTGGCGAAAATACGCGCTGGAAAACCTGCGCGGTGCCAAGGTGACAGAACAGGAAAACAACTCGCTCCAAGCCGCGAGCTGAAAGTGGTTCACTCGTCCACCACCATCGCGTCACAGTCAACTTCCAGCAGTATTTTCGGGTCGAAGAAACCGGTCACCTTGATCAGCGAGGTAGCCGGATCGATGCCACCGAAAAATTCCAGATGCGCGCGGCCGATGTCCCACACGTGGGCCATATCGATCAGGTAGATGCGCGTGCGCACCACATGCTGCATACGCCCGCCAAGGGCCTCCACGCTGCGCTTGACGTTTTCCAGCGCCTGCCGCGCCTGGGCGTAAGCGTCGCCCTCGCCGACCACCGCGCCACCGGCATCGCGCGCGGGCGTACCGGATACGGCAATGAAGTTGCCGACCCGGCGCGCCTGGGAGTAGCCAAATTTACTGGCGAACTGGGGTGGGGCGGGTACCGTGCGGTTGCTCATGGACCATGCTCCTGGTTGCGGGTGGCGCGGCGGCAGCCTGGCGGCGGCCGGAGCGTCCGGGCCTGCGGGGAATCGGCTCCGCCCCGCGCCGGACTGGAACCCGTTTGGCTCGGCGGGCCCTGAAAAATCCAGGATGGATTATTCAGCGCTTCCCGAAAAAAAAGCGCCGCAACGTCCGGTTGATGGGTGTTGCGGCGCTGTTCGACAGTGGCACGACGCGGTCGCTCTACGGAAAGTGTGGCAGCCATGTCTCGCCTTGAGTTAGAAGACGCAGGGTTACAAGATGGCCTTAGAGCAAATCGGCATACTTGGAAGCGTCCACGCCAAGCTTGGCGAGGCCATCCTTGAGCTGGCCTTTCATGAACGGCGGTGTCGCACGAATCTGGCCACGGATGACGTCGTCCACGTCGACGCTCGCGCCGCCGCGCTTGGTCGCTTCTTCCTTGGCGTAATTCTCGATTTGGGGCTTGGCCATGGCACGAAATGCTGCCGGAATATCGGCGACTACTTTGTCGAACATTTCCTTGCCTTCGGTCGAAAAATCCATTTCCTATCCTCCTGCTGTTATTAGGTGGTTGGCGCCTGAACGTGTGTTCAGGCGAGTCGATTGTGGCGCCTTTTCTGGACACTGGCAAACCTTGTGACTATCCCTAATGTTCTGACAGTAGCCGGATCGGACCCGTCCGGTGGGGCTGGCATCCAGGCCGATTTGAAGACGTTCTCGGCGCTGGGGGCCTATGGCATGGCCGTGATCAGTGGCCTGACCGCCCAGAACACCCGCGGTGTCACGGCGGTGCGCCGCCTGGAGCCCGATTTCGTAGCGGCGCAGATTGACGCCGTGTTCACCGACATTCGCGTCGACGCGGTCAAACTCGGCATGCTGGGCGCTGCCCCGATCGTGGCAGCGGTGGCCACCTGCCTGCACCAATGGGAGCCCCGGCATGTGGTACTCGACCCGGTAATGCTGGCCACAAGCGGCGACACCTTGTTGCTGCCGCAGGCTCTGGACACGCTGCGGCGCGAGCTGCTCCCCCTGGCAACCCTGATAACTCCCAACCTCCCGGAAGCCGGTGTGCTGCTGGATCGCCCGCCGCCCTGTGACCTGCCTGGCATGCGCGAGGCGGCACGGGCGCTGCATGCGCTCGGCCCGCGGTGGGTGCTGGTCAAAGGTGGCCACCTGCCGGGCGACGATTGCACCGACCTGCTGTACGACGGCCGGCAGTTTCTGGAGTTACCGGCACCGCGCATTGCCAGCGGTAATACTCACGGCACCGGTTGCACCTTGTCCGCGGCTATCACGGCGGGCCTCGCGCACGGCCTCGCCATGCCGCAGGCAGTAACGCAAGCCAAGATCTATCTCACTGCCGCCATTGTCGCTGCCGACACGCTTCGCGTCGGCCATGGCCACGGACCGGTGCAGCATTTTCATGCGTGGTGGAATGAGGATTCGTGAACACGCTTGACCACATCGTTCGCGCCGCGCCCAAAGCGGTTCATTGGACGGATACTGCGTGGCAGGTACCGAACCAGGCTTGGAGACAGTAACGATGACTGAAGCACTGCTCAACTACGAACTGCGGGCAGATCACATTGCAATTCTGACCATGAATCGGCCGGAGAAAATGAACGCGCTGAACGCCGGTCTCGCCGGCGCCCTCACTGAGGGCTTGCATCGCTTCAATGCCGATCAGGACGCCTGGGTGGGCATTCTGACCGGCACTGGCAAGGCGTTTTGTGCGGGTGCCGATCTGGAAAACATGCGTGTCGGCAGCGCGGATGGCGGCGACTGGGTCGGTGCAATCGACCATCTGCAACCGCTGTTCGAGGCGATAGAAGGGGAGCGCAAGCCGCTGATCGCGGCCGTCAACGGCTTCTGCATGGGCGGCGGCCTGGGACTGGCCCATGCCTGCTCGCTGATCGTCGCGGCCGAGTCGGCTAAATTCGGCATGCCCGAGGCGGCCGTCGGCGTGCCGAATTTTTCCTACTTCGACCTTTGGAAAACCGTGGGCTACCGCCGGGCGCTGGAGATGAGCCTCACTGCCGACCCTTATCCAGCCAGCCATATGCAGGACATCGGCTTTCTGAATCAGGTGGTGCCCGACGCACAGCTGATGCAGGCGGCCCTGGCGCTTGCTGCCCGCATAGCCAAGAACGCTCCGCTCGCCACTGCCGGAGCTGAACAGGGCATGAAGTTCACCCTGCACAATCCGCGCGAGGCCTGGCCCGCAGCGGCCCGGCAGATATTGAAAAAAGTGCTGGCGAGCGACGATCTGCGCGAGGGGCTGGCGGCTTTTGAACAGAGGCGTAAACCCACGTGGGGCAATAGTTAGGGAGACACTGAAGCATTCAGTGTCTCCGGCAGCGCAAGGATGCGCTGCCGGAATCGGTGGCCGTAAGCCACGGATTTTGTGAGCCATCGGAAAACCACGCTTTTCCGATGGCGGGCG
>CAZZHF010000024.1:0-16487 GCA_964653545.1 uncultured Gammaproteobacteria bacterium
GGCGGACCGAGCACTTCCATGCCGGCCGGGCTGCGGTTGGCGAACAGGTCGATGTAAAAGCGCGAATCGCCCAGGTAGTCGTCCAGCGAGGGCGCGTCCGGATCCCAGGTGCCGAAGATCAGGCCGGCGTAGCTCGCCACCTTGGCCATCGGGATCAGGTTGTCGCCGACCTCGCCGATCAGGGCAGCGATTTCTGGCGGGTAAGCCGCCTGCTTGAGGCTGCCGTCCAGGCCATAGACCCAGCCGTGGTAGGGGCAGCGGAAGGTCTTTGCGTTGCCGGCATCGGCGCGGCACACCTGGGTGCCACGGTGCGAGCAGCTGTTGTGAAACGCGCGCACCTGTCCGTCGTCGCCGCGCACCACCAGCACCGGGTCATTACTCAGCTGGCGGGTCACGTAATCACCCGGCTGCGGGATTTCCGTCTCGTGGGCCAGGAACAGCCAGCTCTTGGCGAAGATGCGTTCCTGTTCCAGCTGCCAGATGGCGGAGTCGGTGAAGATGGCGCGCGCGGCCGTGCCGGCCTCGACGTCCACCCAGTCGCCGGTCGAGGGCAGCTTGGTATGCGGTTGGTTCACGTCCGTGTGCCTCAGATAAGGAAGGTCAGGTTGTCGAATGACTCGTCGCGCTCCTGCAGGGTCACGACTTTCTCGCGGATGCGGTATTCGTTTGCTGCCGTGAGCAGCCTGTAGCGAGCTATTCCGGAAAGCAGTGCCTGGCGGTGACGACGCAGCAGGGCCAGGATGAACCGGCATTCGACCGCCAGCTCGGGCCCGTCGGACGACTCGATCAGCACGTTGCCGACCAGACGCGTGGTGTGGGTGGGCGGCTGCTGGGCCCAGAAGGCGCGGCTGCCCATGCGGGTCAGACGTTCGCGCAGGCGCGGCGTGGTGTCGTAGATCAGCGCTACGCTGCGCTCGGCTGGACCCTCGTGACCCGACGGCACCCAATACACGCCATCCTCGGTGAACAGCCCGACCCAGTCCTCGTAGCGGCGCTCGTCAAGCAGCTTGGCCTCCTGATACAGAAAGCGCTCGACCGCCGCCTGCTGCGCGGTGAACTCGCCCATCACGCGCCCTCCATCAGTTGCAGCCAGCGGCGCCAGATGCCGCGATGGGCGGTTTCGTCCGATACGTGTGACTGGTAGCCCTGCTCGCCGAATTTTTCTTCCTGGTCCAGGCCGCGGTCGTAGTACAGCCACTCCATGGCCGGCGTGCGCAGCATGCCGTCCCACTGACGCTGGAACATCTCAATGTCGTCCGGCGCGCCGAAGCTGGCCGGGCCGTAGAAGTCCTCGTGGGCGCGGATGCGCGCGGCGTTGATTTCCGGCGCGACGTCCTCGAGCGTGGTCGGGTAGGCGAACACCTCGGTGCGGTCGTAGCTGACCGGGTGGATGACGCGAATCTGGTTGTTGATGAGCACCAGGTTCGGGTAGACCAGCAGGTTGAAGCCGTCGCCGCCGTTGCAGGCAATGACTGCCTCGGCGTAGTCCGGCCGGTCTGCGAAGCGGGCGCGCACCGCGTCGTGCCAGTCCTGCTCGGACTTCGGCTTGTCGGCGCCGAGGATGGCCTTGCGGTCGAAGGCGCGAAAGTCGATCAGCGCGTGGCCGTTGCCCAGCGCCACGCTCTTGGCCGGCGACTGCGGGCCGACGATGAAGCCCATGCCGCGGCCGACGCGCGGCTTCAGCACATCCTCAAAGAAGCTGTGGTGGACCAGCGCCGGGTGGTAGCCGTCCATGGAGTTTTCCACCTGCTGCTTCCAGTTGCCGCGGAACTGGTAGCGGGTGACGCCGGTTTCGATGCGGATGTGGCCCGATGGCGACAGGTCGGCGAACAGGTCGAAGAACTCGGCCGCCGCGCCCAGGTGCTCGGGCAGCGACGGCACCCGCGGGTCCAGGCTGCCGAACACGAAGCCGCGGTAGCTGTCCACGCGGGCCACCGGCACCAGGCCAAGATCGGCTTCGTTGAACACACCGGCCTGGCGGTCGCGCATCGGCACGCTGACCAGGCGCCCGGCCAGGTCGAAGGTCCAGCCGTGATACGGACACACCAGGTGGCGGCACTGGCCTTGGGTGTGGTCGTCGGCCAGCAGCACGCCGCGGTGGCGGCAGGCGTTGATGAAGGCGTGCACGGCACCGTCGGTGTCGCGCGTCAGCAGCACCGGCTGGGTACCCAGGGTGGTGGCCTTGTAACTGCCCGGCTGCGCGATTTCGCTCTCGTGTCCCAGGTAC
Source organism: uncultured Gammaproteobacteria bacterium (assembly GCA_964653545.1). GTDB lineage: Bacteria > Pseudomonadota > Gammaproteobacteria > Immundisolibacterales > Immundisolibacteraceae > Immundisolibacter. Next base: position 2,228 of record CAZZHF010000024.1, read on the forward strand.
ACCCAGGTGTGGCCGAAGACCCGCTGCATCTCCAGATCGAACACGTCCGGGTCGACAAAGGCGCCGCGATGCACGCGGTAGTCCTGAACCAGTTGCGTGGGCGTGAGGCTTGACGGTGATTTCATGGACACGGCCTTGTGGTTCACAGCGGCGTTGGGATGCGCCCCGACAGCATCAGGACGAGTGCTATGGACTCGTCGACCGGCCCGCTGCTGGCCAGTGCCGCCTGCGGCGTGGCACCGGTGCCTTTGATGGTTTGGTCGTCGATGACCACCCACTGTTCGGCGTATTGCTGGCACAGGGTCTGGACGTTTTCCGCCAGCCAGGCGCGGTTGCGGAACATCTCGCGCATGCGTTGCCGGTACGGGGTAAGGGTGTGCAGGCCGGCGGCGATGTCGGTGCCGGCCGTGGGTTCAGGTGTGTGTGTAGGCATGGCGGAAACCCTCAGGTGGTCAGGCCCATGGCGCGCAGGACCGCAGTGGCGGTGTCGGTGCAGCGCGGCACGGCGAGCCCGCGCTTGTAGCCGTCGTTGTGTGGCGCCAGCGGTTCGGTGAGGTCCATGACGGTGAACGAGGTCTGTCCCACGCCGCCGGCGGTGGACTGCTCGGACGGGTCCAGGTAGCAGCCGGGCAGGTCGTCAACGACGAACAGGTCGCGGCTGCCCTGGAAGCGCACCGACAGCGCCCAAACGATGTCGTCCAGGTTGCGCGGGTTCAGGTCGTCGTCGACGACCAGCAGGTTCTTGATCAGGCGCCCGGCGCGACTGCCGCGCACGGCCATCGCCAGTTGGCGTACCAGTCCGGGCCGGTTGCTGGACTTGCGGATGGCGATGGCGGTGGTGAAGCCCTCGGTGCCGAGCACGGCGACGTCGGTGATTTCCGGCACCACCGTGCGCAGCTGCGAGTACATGCTGGCGGCATAGACCAGATGGTCGACGTTGTGGCCTTCGGTGGGCTCGCGGCCCATGTACATGTACTGATAGATGGCATCCGGGCGCAGGCTGACCGATGTGACATCCAGCCGCGGCAGGTAGAACAGGCCGGAGTGGAAGCCCGGAAACTCCGAAAACGGCCCCTCGAGCAGGCGCTCGGTGGGGTGGTAGTGGCCTTCGATGACGATTTCCGCGCTGGCCGGCAGCAGCAACTCGGGGAACTGGCGCGAGCGCACCATCTGCAGCGGCTCGCCGGCCAGGGCGCCCCAGTATTCGTACTCGGACACGCCGTCGGGCGCCGGCATCTGCGCGCACAGGTAATAAAGCGGGTCGGCGCCGATGACGATGGCCACCGGAGCCGGTTCGCCGCGCGCGAACCACTGGCCCAGAATCTGTCCTTCGTGCTGGGCCGCCTTCATGGCCAGCACGGTCAGTGTGTTGGGTCCCTGCACCTGGTAGCGGCGGATGGCGACGTTCTGCCATTGGCCGTCCGGCGTGCGCACGTGGCTGATGCCCGCGGTGATGTAGGGCGGATTCTCGTAGGCACTGGTGGTGGGGATCGGCAGGGCGGTCAGGTCGATCGCGTCGCCGGTCATCACCAGTTCCTGGAACGGCGCCGAGTCGACGATTTCCGGCGCAACGCGGCGGTCGTCGGCGACCACGTCGAACACGTGCCGCGCGTACTGGTCGGGACCGAGTCCCAGTGCCAGCGCCATGCGGGACGGCGTGGTCATGCCGTCGTGCACGACCCGCCAGGCGGGGTAGTCCACGATGTGCTCGTGCAGCACCGCCGGCCCACTGCGTGCGGCAACCTGTTGCGACACGTAGGCGATGTCGTTGCGCAGCGCCACCGGTTCGCGGTTGCGGTGCAACTGATCATGCTGTTCGAGCACAGCCAGCCACTGGCGCAAATCGCGGCAAGGCGTGGTCTTCTTGATGGTCTCGGTTACTTTCATGGTGGTTGCCTCGACTGTGTGACTGGGCCTCCCGGCGGGCACCGAGGCGCCGCCGGGAGTCACCTGACCGGTCAGTGCGACTGGATGAAGCTGCCCACGGCGGCGGAAAAATCGCTTGGGTACTCGATCATTGCCCAGTGGCCGCAGTGCGGCACGATGTAGCCCCAGGAGTTGTCGATCAGCTCCAGGAAACGATAAGCATGGCCCAGCGGCACCACCAGGTCGTCCTTGCCGTTGACCACCAGGGTCGGCTGCGTGATGCGGGCGATGAACTCTTCCGGGTAGAACAGGCCGCCCTGCGTGCGCACCCACTGCATGGTGGCGTCGTAGGAGGTTTTGTTCGTGGGGTCGACCGAGTTCCTCCAGCGGTACTGGACCATCTCGTCGGTGATCACGAATTTCTCGTTGGCGAGGGTCTTGATCAGACGGATCATGCCCTCGGGCGTGTAGTCGTAGCCGAGCACCGGTTGCAGGGCGGGTGTGATCTCGCCGTTCAGGCCGGCGCTGCCCATCAGGACCAGTTTGTTGACCAGATCCGGGTGCTCGACCGCCACGCCCATGGCGGTGGCGCCGCCCATGGAGTTGCCGACCAGACTGGCCTTCTTGTAGCCCAGCGCCTTGATGAAACCGGCGATATGGTCGTAACGGGACTTCTGGGAATACTCGAACGTGGCCGGATCCGGGCTGTCGCTGCCGCCGAAGCCGACCATGTCCACCGCGATGGTGCGAAAGTGCTTGCCAAACAGCGGCAGGCAGCCGAACCAGTTGCCGTAGCCGTTGGCGCCGGCGCCGCCGCCGTGGATCAGGATCAGCGGCTCTCCGCTGCCCTGCTCGATGTAACAGGTCTTGATCCCGTTCACGTCGATGAATTTCTTCTCGTACTGCGCATCGTTCATCACGTACTCCTCGTGTGTGATGGTTGGGGGAAACTCAGGCCGCGGCGACGTCCATCGCCACCGCGCCCATGCCGGTGAACCAGCTGGGCACCGGTTCGTAGTACAGCGTCTGGCCGGTGCTGCCGGCGACGGTGCCGGCCATGGCCAGCCAGCACATCACTTCAAGGCCGCCGTTACCGGCCTGCTCCAGGATGTGCTCGGCGTTCCAGGTGGCGATTTCGCTGCCGCGGCCGGTCACTAGCAGGTCGATCACCTGCCGGTCGAAGATTTCGTTGACGCGGCCCATGCCGGGAATGGCGATCCAGTGCGACAGACCGCCGGCACCGATGACGGCCACCCGCTGCGCGCAAGCCGCACTGCGGATGTACTCGCCGATGGCCTGGCCAAGTGCGTAGCAGCGCGCCGGCGACGGCGGGGGGTTACGGTTGATGTTGATCAGCAGCGGCGCCACCGGAATGCGCCCGCCGGGGTTGATGATGCGCAGCGGCAGCGCGATGCCGTGGTCCGGATCCAGGCTCTCGGCCCGCGCCAGGTCGAAGCCGGCGCCGTCCAGGCGTCGCAGCAGGGCGTCGGCGAATTGTCCGGCGCCGGCCATCGGCAGGCGCGGGATATCCATGTCACCCAGCGGCGTATAGCTGTCGGCACAGCCCAGCGCAAACGTCGGTTGCAGCCGGTAGCCCAGGTTCACCATGTGATCGGACGTGATGTACAGCAGCAGGTCCGGCTGCGCCTGGGCCACGGCGGCGGCGATGCGCTTGAAGCCGTCGATCACCTGCGTGGCCTGCGCTTGCGCGCCCTTGGGGTCCATCACCACATGCGATGTTGCAAACGCCCCGACGATGGCACCCATTCAGCAGCCCTCCAGCAGGTCCGGGTAGTGGCGGATGGTCATGTGCGCCGCCATCTGCGGCTTGAGGACCATCTGGTAGTGCATCTGCAGGATCGGGTGCATGCCGATCTGCGCCAGTGCCGCCATGTCGCCGCTGGCTAGCGCCGCGCCGTGCACCGCGTCGATGCCGGCCTCGGCCAGCACGACCGAGGGCTCGCGCCCATAGCGCTCACGCAGCGCAGGCTCGTGCACCAGGCGCTCGACCAGCAGGTTGATGCGCCGGGTCTGGTCGGCTGCGGTGCTCACGGGCTGCCCTCGGCCAGGGCCTGCGTCTGGATCCCGCGCGCGCAGCGACTGGCCAGCCGGCGCCATTCGAGCAGGTTACGGTCCTGCTCGAACAGCTGCTCCTCCAGCCAGCCCCAGTCGTCGGCGTAGAACTCCTGCATCGCTTCGCGGGCCCACAGGTCGTCGTCGTTGATGCCGCGCAGGGCCAGCGGTTCATGCAGGGCGGCGCATTCGGCGTGAAAGGCCGCTTCCTGCTGCGATGTGGTGACGCCGATCTTCTCGATCACCTGGTAGTACATGTGGTGGTCGGCGTCGTGCGGGGTGTAGAACTCGTACTGCACCATGTCCGCTTCGGGATGGTTCTCGACGCTCAGAATCCCCGGCATCCACAGCGAGATGGTGTGGATGGTGTTGTGCTTGCCGGTCGGGGCGTTGGTGCGCAGCACCGTCTGGCCACCCAGCGTGGCCTCGAACAGCGGCCGGTAGTGCTTGACCATGTTGTCGACCACGCCGCGCGGCGCGGCCGGGTCCTCGCGCAGGTCCAGTTGCAGTTCCCCGGCACTGGCGAAGCCCAGCGGCAAGGCCGAGTCGCGCCCGGCGATAAACGGCGAGTCCTTGTGAATGAAGATGTGCGTGGTGTCGAAGCCGTTCTCGGCGCCGATGCGCCAGTTGGCCTTGACCAGCCGGCGGATGCCATAGGCGCCGCGGTCGGTTTCCAGGAATCCGGGCGGCAAATCGGTGTCCAGCGGCGGGGCTTCGATATCGCCCAGAAACACGAACACCAGGCCCTTGGCTTCCTGCGCCGGGTAGGTCTTCAGTGAGCGGGTACCGATCATCCTGCTCGACGGATCGGTCAGGATGTCGCACAGCTTGCCGTCGGCCCACTGGTAGGTCCAGCCGTGGTACCAGCAGGTGATGGTGTCCTTGCTGAAACACTCTACCTTTTGCGACAGCGGCACGCCGCGGTGCAGGCACTGGTCCCTGATGCAATAAATCTTGCCGTCGATGCGGCGCAGCAGCAGGGACTCGCCCAGCAGCTTGGTGGGCCTGACCTCGCCCTCGGCCAGGTCGGCCGCGAACAGCGCCGGGTACCAGTGGTTGCGAAAGCCGAGCTTGGCCTCGTAATACGGCCGCCAGTCGCGGATCTGCTGGCCGATGTCGGGGTTAACGAGCGGTTTGTTCACGCAGGGCTCCGATTCAGACGTGGTACAGGTCGAGCGTGGTGTCGACCAGGTCGTTGGTCAGGACGATGGTCTTGTGGGCAATCTGCCAGCGGCCGGCTTCAAGGCGCAGGGTGTGCCGGTAGCTGCCGGCGTAGGACCAGGTGCGTCGGGCGCGGAAAACCTGCGTATGCCAGCGCGAATCCAGCACCGCGGCGTCGTTACTGAACTGCGTCACACGCACGCTGCCGATCAGGTGCGAGGTGCGCGGCAGTGGGGTCGAGGCGGCTGAATCGCCACTACTCCAGCGCCAGGCCCGGTCCGACAGCGCTGGCTTGCCTTCCACATAGAACAGCGATACCTCGCGCATTGGGTCGCGCGTGAGCTGGTGCTCGCTGTCCCAGGCCGGGGCCCACAGAACAGCGTCGTCGGTGTACAGGCCCAGCCAGTCGTCCCAGCGCTGTTCGTCCAGGCAGGCAGCTTCCTCGTGCAGCACGTCGCACAGCGCCTGCCAGGTGGCGAAGTCGGGCGCGGCGCTCATGCGCGGTTACGGGTCATCAAGCGCAGCCATTCGTCGTACTGACTCATGGTGCAGCCCTCATAGCCGATGATGCCGCTGCTCTCCAGTGGGATGCCCAGGCCGCGGGCCACCTCGTCGTCACCACTGACGCGGTTATGCAGGCCGAATGCAATGAAACTGTCGTCGGCATCGGCGCCGAGCGCGCCCTGGTGGCACTGCTCGAACTCTTCGTTGTCGTCCGGCGTGCCCATGCCGCTGGCCATGAAGAATTCCTCGAACTGTCGCAGCCGGTGGCTGCGCTCGCGGTCGCTTTCGGTTACCGGCGCCATACAGTAGAAGGTGATTTCAGTGCGATCGACCGCCACCGGGCGGAAAGTGCGGATCAGGGTCGCCATCTGGTCCAGCATGTGCAGGTTCGGGTACACGGACAGGTTGCGAAAAATGCTGGTCATCCACTCGGCCCGCGCGGGGCCGAACTGCGCCTTCAGGCGCTCCCGTTGCTGATAGATGGGGCGTGCCTCTGGGTTCGGGAAGTTGAACCAGATACTGGTGTGGCCGTGGCCGAAGGTCCATTGGCCACCACGCTTCTCGTGCATCTTGTCGATCTGCAGCGTGCGCACCGCGGCCGAGCGTTCGTCCTTGCGTTTGGACACGCCCAACAGAGATTTGTGGGCGTAGTCCGGGTGCAGGCCATCGCCGCCGCCGTTCTCGAGCATCAGTTTCCAGTTGCCGTGGTAGAGGCAGGTGGAGGCGCCGGGCAGAAGCGTGATGCCGTCGGGACATTGGTCGACCAGCATGTCGATGAAGGTGGCGGCGCCGCCCAGGTGGTCGCTCAGCGACGGAACGTCCGGACTCAGGCTGGCGTAGACGAAGCCGCGGTAGCTCTCGACCCGGGCGATGCGCCGCAGGCTGATGTCTCCGGTCGAGAAGTCGGCCGGGTAGCCTTGTTCGGCGCGCTGCACCCACAGTGCCTTGCCGTCGGCGTCGAAGGTCCAGCCGTGGTAGGTGCAGGCGTGGTGCTTGCGGTTGCCGCGCTCGGTGCGGCACAGGCGGGCGCCGCGGTGCGGGCAGGCATTGAGAAAACCCTGAATCTCGCCCTCGCCATTGCGCTGCAGGAACACTGCGCGGCGGCCCATCCAGGTGGTGAAAAAGTCGTAGGGTTCGGGCAACTGGCTTTCGTGGCACAGGAATATCCACGAGCCCTCGAAAATGCGTTCCAGTTCCAGTTCGTAAAGGTCAGGGTCGGTGTACAGCGACCGGTTGACGCGGTAAATGCCTTCGTCCGGCCGGCGGTCGAACAGGCTGGCCAGGTAGGCCGGCGAGCCCTTGTCCACAGGCGCCCCACGGTGCGGTGCGTTCATAGCGTGACTCCGACGTTGATGGGAGGTAGTGGGCGATTCAGCTCCGACGCCGGGCCTGCTGGATGCCACGGTTGTGCTCGCTGGCCAGCTTGCGCCAGGCCATGATGCAGGCGTCGGCCTCGAACAGCTGTTCTTCCAGCCAGCCCCAGTCGTCCTGGTAGAACGGCTGCGTGGCTTCGCGGGCCCAGATGTCGTCGTCGTTGAAGCCGTGCGCGTAAAGGTCTTTCCACAGGGCCTCGTACTCGGCGGCGAACTCGGCATCCGCGTCCGGCCCTTCGACCACCTTGGTGGAGCAGTGGATGTACCAGTGGCTGTCGGCATCGCGCGGAACGTACCATTCGAAATGGATCAGTTCCGGGTCCGGAAACGGGTCGACCTTGAGCACGCCCGGCATCCACAGGGAGATTTCGTGCGCGATGCGCTTGTCGCCGCCGTGGATGGCCCGCCGCACCACCTCGCCGTGCACGCTGCCCTCGAAATGGGGCATACCGCGCTCGGCCAGCAGGTCGAAGATGCCGATGTTGCCGCCCTCGGTGTGGCGGACTTCGAACAGCGGCTCGCTACTGTTGGGCCTGGGCGCAAAGCCGAGCGGCAGCATGGTCTGGTTGCCGCGGATCAGGCGCGAGTCCTTGTGGATGAAGATGTGGGTGGTGTCAAAGCCGTTCTCGGCGCCGATGCGCCAGTTGGCATTCACCAGGCGACGCAGCGGCTGCACGCGCCGGTTCGGTTCGTCGAAGCCGGGCGGCAGGTCGCTTTCGATGGGTGTGGGCTCGGTATCGCCCAGGAACACGAACACCAAACCCTGCACCTCCTGGGCCGGGTAGGTTTGCAGGGCGCGGGTACCGATCACTTTGCTCGACGGATCGGTCAGGATGTCGCACAGCTTGCCGTCGGCCCACTGGTAGGTCCAGCCGTGGTACCAGCAGGTGATGGTGTCCTTGCTGTAACACTCGAGCTTGCGTGACAGCGGCACGCCGCGATGTAGGCATTGGTCCTTGATGCAGTAGACCTTGCCATCGATGCGATTGATCAACAGCTTTTCGCCGGCCAGCTCGAACGGCACCGGCTTGCCTTCGGCCACTTCGCTGCTGTTCAGGGTCGGATACCAATGGTTGCGAAAGCCGAGTTTGGCTTCGGCATAGCCGCGCCAGTCGCGGATGCGTTCCAGGACTTCGGGATTGACCAGAGGGGTTACGGGCGTATTCATGCATGTCCTTGCGTGGGATGAGACTGAATCGGTTCAGAAGTCCATAAGGCCCCGATAACCGCGCCAGAAGGAGCGGATCAGTGCTTCGTCGACCAGGCTCTCGGTGCTGTCCGTGCCACGTCCACCGAGGGCATCGTAGGCGCATTCGCCTGCTGTACCGACGATGCCCTGCTGCACCAGCTGCGTCGCCTCGCCGTCTTCCATCGAAATGTAGCCGGCCGGACCGACCAGGTTGGCTTGTTTGACGCGCATGGCGCGCAGTTCTGGTGTGTCGTTGGCGTAGCCGAAAAAATGGAACACCAGTTCGAAGGCATTCACGCCCTTGGGCACGATCTGGCGCACCGCCAGTGTGTTGTGGATCTGCTGCAACACCATGCTCGGGAACAGCGACTGGATGTGGTTCGTGAATACCGGTTCGAGTTCCGGGTGCACCGCCAGTACCGACGGATCGGCGAGCGTCACACCCTCGTCGTAGGTGCGGATCTTGCCGGTCTTGTACTCGCCGATGTCCTCGTCCTCGATCTTCCAGGCGCGCAGGATGCTGTGCATTCCGTGCTCGCCGCCGATCGTGCAGCCACCGCCCATGGACGAGCGGTACACCCCAAACGTGGCGTGGAACAGGTGCAGCAGCGAGGCGTGGTAGGGGTCCTTGGTGTTCTCGGTGTACAGCTTCCAGTTGGAGTGGATGTACTGGCGCGAGGTGCCCAGAAACTCCACCGGACCGGTGAACACGCGGTCCACCCAGCGCAGCATGTCGGGCCCGAAATAGGTTTCGAGCGGCGGCGTGGCGTCCGAGAAGCTCGCGTAGACCAGGCCCTTGTAGCGGGCCACGCGCAGTTTGCGGGCGCCATGCTCGGCCATCTGGAAGTCGGCTGGATAGCCGCCCTTGCCGCCCAGGCCCTTGCGAAACGGCACGCCGATCAGGTCGCCCGCGCTGTCGTAGGCCCACTGGTGGTAGACGCAGGTGTGAGTCTGGCTATTACCGCGCAGTTCGCGGCACACCAGCGCACCGCGATGTGCGCAGCGGTTGACCCAGGCGTGGATTTCGCCTTCGCCGTCGCGGGTGACCACCACCGGCGTCTCGCCGATAAAGGTCGCCTTCCAGTCGAACGGTTTGGGAATCTCCGCTTCCAGCGCCACGAAACTCCAGGTCGGGCCGCGGAAGATGCGCTCCTGTTCCAGGACGTACACGGCTGGGTCCGAATACACCCAGTACGGCACCTGGGCCACATCATCTGGCCAACGATGGCCGGGCAGATCAGTGATGGACGGCATGCTTGGCTGGTTCATGACGAGGTCTCCTTGAAAGAAAACGCACAGTCGGCGCCGGGCTCTGTCGGCCGGCCGCCCATGCCTTGCGTCAGTACGCTCAGCACGTGCGCGGCGATTCGCTCCGGGTCGTCGTGTTCTGGCCGATAGTCACGGAAGTAAGGGCGCAGCGCGCGTACCTCGTAGTGGTGCAGCACCATCGCAAGCAGGGAGTGGGCAAGCAGGGTCGGGTCGCGGTCGGGCGCCAACTCGGTGAACAGATCCACTGTAGCCTCGTACTGTTGGGCGAGCAGCGAGTTGGCCTGTAATTCCATCTGCTCGGCGTCGCCTTCGATCTGCTCGCGCTTCATCAGGCGCACGAAATCGTGGTTGCTGGCCACGAAGGCACAGTACTCGCGCAAATAGGTCGCCAGTCGTTCGTGCGGATCGCCCGGCCCGTGCAGAACGTCGCTGGCCCAGTGTTTGGCAGCCTGACCGTAAGCGTGGTCCAGCACGGCCAGATACAGCGCCCGCTTGCTGGCGAAGTAGTGGTACAGGGTGCCGATGGTCAGGCCGGCGGCGCGAGCGATCTCGCGCATGGTGATGCCGCCGTAGCCCTGGGTCGCGAACAGCGGCAGCGCCTGCGTCAGGATGCGATCGTGGCCCAGCAGCTCGGCCGGGTCGTCGGCGTGAACCGCCTGGGAAGCTGGGGAGGACATAACTGCTCCGTTTTCCGCGCGGGAATGCTGTCTGGGCTGCCTGCCGGGCCGGATTGCGGCCTCGCAGCGAAGGACGTTTGCCACTCGCAATGAAAAAAGCTACGCTCGTTTTGCCTCCCGATCAAGCGATTGATCGAAGTATTTTTCGCGGAGACTTGCGGATGGCCGACTACACCGTTAGAGGCTTTTCGCCGGCCGCTTGGTTACTGCTGCCGGCTGCCATGGTGCTACTGGCGATTGCGGGTGTCGCGATGGGCGGCGGTTGGGTGTGGCTGGGTATCGCCGAGCTGCCTGTGCTGGCGCTGGTGGACACGGCGCTGGGTCCGGACCATCGACCGCGGGCGCCTTTGGCGGGGTGGTTTGCCGACCTGCTGTTGGTGTTGCAATTGCCGCTGGTGGTCGCGTTGTGGTGCGTGTTCGCCTGGCGCGTGGGGCCGGCGGCGGCTGGCCTACAGGGCGCGGACTGGGTGGGACTGGTGTTGTCCACCGCCTTCGCTACCGCCTACGGCGCGCTGCCGGCCTCGCATGAGCTCGGCCACCGGGATGATGCGTTCCGGCGCAAGGTCGGCAACCTGCTCGATACCTTCCTGCTAGCCCCCTACGGTGTGCTGTCGCACAACCACGTGCACCATCTGGCGCTGGACACGCTGGTCGATGCCGAAACCGCCCGGCGCGGGCAAGGCGTGTACAGCTTCATGGTCTACATGGGCTGGAACCGACATCTGGAAAGCTGGCGCGTGGAAGCGGCCCGCCTGCGGCGCATGGGCTATTCGCCGTGGTCGTGGCGCAGTGCCGTGTGGCGCGGCTTTGCCCAGTACGCGCTGGTGCTGACGGCGGTGGCTGCCATTGCGGGCGGCACGGGCGTGGGTCTGGCGGTGCTGGTATCCGTGCTGGCGCTGCTGATGCTGACAGCCCTGTCTTACTCGCAGCACTACGGCCTGACCCGCGTGCCCGGATCGACCGTGCAAGTTCACCACGCCTGGAATCACCTGTATCCGCTGACCCGCGGCGGGATGTTCGAGATCACCACCCACTCGCAGCACCATATGGACGTTGACGTGCGTTACTGGAACCTGACACCCCTACCGGATGCACCGCAGATGCCAAGCGCCTGGCTGTGCCTGCTGATGGCATTGCTGCCGCCGCTGTGGGTGCGGGTGATGCGCCCGCGCCTGACCGATTGGGATCGGCAACATGCCGTTGGCGACGAACAGTCCCTGGCCCGCCAGGCCAACGCCGCCGCCGGTTGGTCGCAGCCGGTGGCAGAAACCACCTGAACCCCCATCCCACAGGAACGCCATGAGCAAAAACGATCCCGATGCGTTGATCGTGAGCGCCCCGCAGATACACAGCTACCTGGTCAACAAGCGCGCATTTGCCGACCCGGCCCTGTTTGCCCGCGAGTTGCAGGAGATCTACGGCAAGCTGTGGCTGTACGTCGGCCACGATACGGAAATCCCGAATGCGGGCGATTTCGTTACCCGCACGGTCGCCAGCCGGCCGATGCTGTACGTGCGCGGCACGGACGGCGTGGCCCGCGCGTACCTGAACACCTGCACCCACAACGGCGCCAAGGTGTGCCGCGAGGAATCCGGCAACCGCCGGCATTTCCCGTGCGCCTACCACGGCTGGGTTTTCGACTGCGACGGGCGGCTGGTGGAAGTGCCCGGCGAGGCCGCTTTTGGACCCCAGTTCGACAAGGCCGACCAGGGGATGATTCCGCCACCGAGCCAGGCGAGTTACCGCGGCTTCACGTTCGTGAGCTTCGCCAAACGCGACGACTTGGTGGAGTACCTGGCCGGCGCCGCGCAGTACCTGGACATTCTGTGTCAGACCAGTGCCGCCGGCATGCGCGTGCTGCCGGGCACGCATCTGTACGCCACCCGCGCCAACTGGAAGATGTTGCCGGTGAACGTGATCGACGGTAACCATTTCATGCCAACCCACGTCACCTATCTGCAGTACCTGCGTGAGCGGGGCAGTGAGATGAAAGAACCGATCCGCGACTTCCACGAGGCGCACCTGGGCAATGGCCACACGGTGTTCGAGTACGAGGCGCCATGGGGTCGGCCGCAGGGCAAGCCGGACCCCGCCTGGAGTGACGCCGTCAACGGCCAGATCCTGGCCCGGCGCGAGGAACTGCTCGCCCGCCTCGGCCCGGACCTGGGCGACCGCATCGCGCGGCGCAACCGCAATTTGGTGATTTTTCCGAACCTCATCATCAACGACATCATGGGGACCATCATTCGCGTGGCCGAGCCGGTCAGCGTCGATCACATGGACATCAGCGCCTGGCAGTTCTGCCCGGCCGACGATCCTCCCGAACTGGCCCGCGTGCGCAACGAGCAGTTCCTGACCTTTCTGGGCCCCGGTGGCTTTGCCACCCCGGACGACATCGAGGGCATGGAAGCCTCCCAGCGCGGCTTCGCCTGCTATCGCGAGGCACCGTGGGTCAACTACTCCAAGGGCATCGCCGCTGAACTGGCCGGAGGCTTCACCCGCCCGGGAGAGTCGGATTTCATGATGCGGGCGTTTTTCAATGCCTGGCAGGCGTATCTGGGCATTGACCGGTTCGCGGAGGCCTCATGAGCGCGCACGCCATCAGCCGGGCAGAGGTCGAGGAATTCCTGGCCTGGGATGCCTGGTTGCTCGACACCTGGCAACTGGATGCGTGGCTGGAATTGTTCGCGCCGGACGCCCGCTACCAGGTGCCGAGCACCGACCGCCCGGATGGCGACCCGATCAGCAGCCTGTACCTGATCGACGACGATTACCGCCAGCTATGTTTCCGGGTCAAGCGTTTCAACCTGCCGCAGGGCCACGCCGAGCAGCCGCATTCGCGGACCCAGCGCCTGGTAACCAACGTTCTGATACACGGTGAACGGGAAGGAGCCGTGGACGCGACTGCCGCGTTCCTGATCGCCCGTACCCGCCACGGTGAACGGGATCAGTTCGTGGGTCGTTACGAACTGCGCCTGCTGCGGGCGGATGGCCAGATCAGGTTCCTGCAGCGCAAATCAGTGCTGGCCATGCCCGGCCTGAGGCCGGTTGGGACGGTTAGCATCATCGTGTAAACGTCAGCAGCCTGCCCGTTGCTAGCGGTCGCTGGGCTGGCGGTTTTGCTTCAGTCCTCTTTGTACTCGTCATGGCAGTCCTTGCAGGACGGGCCGACTTTGCCGAACTGCGGTTTGAGGGCGTCAAGAGCGGTAGCGGTCTTGGCAGCCTCCGCCAGTTTGGCGGTCTCGGTTTGCAGGGTTTCCAGCTTGGACTTGAAGTCGTCCATGTTGTCCCAGATTTCCTGCTTGGCATCGGTCTTGCCGACCCGGCTATCCGGGATGAAGCCTTCCAGCGGCAGTGTGCTCAAAAAGGCCACACGCTCGGCCCGCAAGGCAAAGGCCTTGGCATCGAAGGGGATCTCGCCCTTGACCATCCCAGCCATGGGGCCGAAGTTCCAGCCCAGCGCGGTGTAAACACCCTGGCGGTAGTGGACGGCGTCCTCGGGTTTGATTTGTGCACCTGCGCCGACACAGACCGTGAACAGGGCCGCAGCGGTGCACGACAGGACGGTTTTACGCTTCATTGGGTTCGGACTCCTCAAATGTCAGGGACGGCTCGATTCGGGTCGAATCAGACTCTAACACAGGCTATTTGACCCGCTTTCCGGTGCCTTGGAGGCCCGCCTCGGGTGGTAGTATTCCAAGCTATCTTGGTGTCATAAACCGAACACTCGGCGGGGCTGACCGTGGCATTCGATCTGCATCTTGGCGAGGAACTCGACCTGCTGCGCGACACCGTGGCGCGCTTTGCGCGCGACGAGGTGGCGCCTCTGGCGGACGAGATCGACCGCAGCAACGAGTTTCCCATGCACCTGTGGCAGCGCATGGGCGAGCTGGGCCTGCTCGGAATGACGGTGCCGGAGGAGTTCGGCGGCAGCGGAATGAGCTACCTCGCGCACCTGGTGGCGATCGAGGAACTGTCGCGCGCCAGTGCGTCCGTGGGCATGTCCTACGGCGCGCATTCCAATTTGTGCGTGAACAACCTGTACCTGAACGGCACCGACGAGCAGCGGCGCACGTTCCTGCCCAAGCTGTGCTCCGGCGAGCACGTTGGCGCGTTGGCCATGTCGGAGCCGGGCGCCGGATCGGACG
>CAZZHF010000025.1:0-16434 GCA_964653545.1 uncultured Gammaproteobacteria bacterium
GACTGGATTGCCCCCGGCGCGACGGTGATTGACGTCGGCATCAACCGACTCGCGGACGGCCGCCTGCACGGCGATGTGGATTTTGATACGGCGTGCGAGCGCGCGGCGTGGATCACCCCGGTCCCCGGCGGCGTCGGCCCCATGACGATCGCCCTGCTGCTGGAGAACACGCTCACGACCGCCAAGGCGCATAGCGCCCAGATTGATCCAGATTGACGAATAGCGAGCAATCCGCGTGCGGCCTGGAGCCAGCCGCTTCAAGGACCCAGCCGTGTGGCCATGCCCTCCGCCGCCAGGCATTCAGCTAGGGAAAAAAACGGTTCTCCGGCCGTGGCAAGCCGAGGTTCTCGCGCAAGGTGGTGCCCTCATAAGCGCGCCGGAACAGGCCACGACGCTGTAGCTCCGGCACCACCTGGTCAACGAAATCATCGAGCCCCCCCGGCAGGTACGGGAACATCACGTTGAAACCATCACAGGCGCGGGTTTCAAGCCATTCCTGCATCTGATCGGCAATCATGGAAGGCGTGCCGATCATCTCCAGCGAGCCGAACGCGGCGCCCACGTACTGGGCGAGCTGCCGCACGGTCAGGCCGTCACTGCGCGCCATTTCCACCAGCTTCTGACGCGAGGTGTGACTGGCATTGGTGGGCGGCAGCTCGTCCGGCAACGGGCCGTCAAGATCCAGTTTCGAGGCGTCGAAGCCGAGCTGCACCGACAATGTCGCGATACCGCTGTCCGGATGCACCAGACCGTCGAGGCGGACCTTCTTGGCGCGCGCCTCGGCCGCGGTGTCACCAATGACCACAAAGGCCCCGGGGGCGATCACTATATGGTCGGGATTGCGACCCACCGCTCGGGCGCGGTCCTTGATATCGGCGTAGACACGCTGCGCGGAGACCAGATCGCCGACGCCAGAGAACACCATTTCGGCGGTTTCGGCGGCCAGCTGGCGGCCGGCGTCGGACTGACCCGCCTGCACGATGACCGGCCAGCCCTGCACGGGCCTGGCGATGTTCAATGGCCCGCGCACCGAGTAATACTTGCCTTGGTGATCCAGCACGTGCAGTTTGTCGGGGTCGAAGAAAACGCCGCTTTCCACATCGCGCAGGAAAGCATCGTCGGCCCAGCTGTCCCACAGGCCGGTGACCACATCGTAAAACTCACGCGCACGGCGGTAGCGCTCATCGTGCTCCAGGTGCTCCTTCAGCCCGAAATTGAGTGCTTCGTAGGGATTGGTTGAGGTGACCACGTTCCAGGCGGCGCGACCGCCACTGATGTGATCGAGCGATGCGAACTGCCGCGCGACATGAAAGGGCGCGTTATAGGTGGTGGACATGGTGGCGATCAGGCCAATATGTTCGGTAACCGCTGCCAGCGCCGGCAGCAATGTCATCGGCGCGAATGAGGTCACGGTCGCGCTGCGCTTGAGCGCCGGCGTCGGCATATTGGGCACGGCCAGGTGATCGGCCATGAAAAATGCGTCGAAACAGCCGTGCTCGAGCTTCTGCGTCAGCCGCTTGATCAGCGGCCAGTTGAAATTGGCATCGGGCGCGCCACCGGGATAGCGCCAGGCAGCGGTGTGGATACTGATCGGGCGCATGAAAGCGCCCAGGCGCAGACGTCGAGGCTCGCTCATCGCATAGCTCCATCAGGTTGCGGCGGTGCCGGTTCTACCGAAGGCTGCACTGTCACTCCAGCCGCCAGCTGGGCCAGCGTGGCCAGATAAATGGCCATGCCGCGGCGCAGATCATCCACCTTGATACGCTCGTTCTCGGCGTGCGCGAGGTTCTCGCCACCCGGGAAGCCCATGCCGAAGGCGACAAACCCGGGAAAGGCCTTGGCGTAGGTGGTGCCACCGATCGCCAGCGGCGCGCTGTCATCGCCCGTAAACTGGCGATACACACCCAGCAGGGAGCGCACCAGCGGCGCATCCGGTTCCACCCACAACGCTTCCTTGCCTTCGATAATCTTGAGTTCACCATCGTAGGGCGCAAGCGCGGCGGCCAGGCGCATGCGCTGCATGGCCAGGTCGAGCCCCCGCGGCGCGCGAATATTAAGGTGGGCACGGAGACTCTGGGCGGTGCCTGTCAACAGGCCAAGATTGACGGTACTGACACCCAGGCCCGCGACCTCGTGCCGAAGGCCCAAGGTGGCGCCATTGGTTTCAAGCCCAAGACCCTTCGCGATAAATGCCAGCGCCCGTCCGCCAGCGGATTTCGGGTCGATACCGACAGATTGACGAGCGCCGTGCAACAGGCGCGCAAGGTGAACGACGGCATTCACGCCGAGTTCCGGCCGTGCACCGTGGGCGGCCTTGCCAAGAGCCACGATCTGGACGCCACGGTCCACCTGCCGCAGCTTGAAACTGGGCCCCGGCGTTGCGGCGTCATAGGCGTCAATCGCAGTCTGCATGACGGCGGTGAGCCTGGCGGGGTCGCCCTGCAAGCGAGCCTGGGCCGATTCGGGCACCGAATTGGGCACGACTCCGCCCGACAACTGCCGCAGCACCGGATCAGCGGCACCGCTGAACTGCGCCACCGCTTCGAGGTAACTTTTCTCGGCGTGGATCACAGGAAACCCCGCGTCGGCGGTCCAGCCCTCGCTTGGCACCAGGCCCGCCGCGTGTACCGCGTCAAGGTCGCGCCAGTCCATGTTCTCCTCGCTGCTGCCGACGATCAGGCGTACCGGACGGGTCAGCGGCAATTTGGAGTCCTTCAGCGCGGCGAGCGCATACAGACTCGCCACCATTGGACCCTTGTCATCAAGGCTGCCGCGACCCCACACGGCACCGTCCACCAGCTCGCCGCCGAACGGTGGATGTTGCCAACGCCCCGGATCCCCGGCTGGCACAACATCCGCGTGCACCAGGATGCCGAGCGCATTCTCGCCCTGCCCGAGTTCAACCACCGCGACCTGCTCGCCCGGCAGCAGCCGCGCGTCAAGGCCCAATGCGACGGCCCGCGCCACCACCGCGCGCAGCAGCGCGACTTTATCGGTACGGTGCGGGTCACCGGCTTCGGTGATGGAGGGAATGCGGACCCAGGCTTGCAGATCCGCCACCGCGGCGGCCAGGCGCTGGTCGACAGCGGCGTCTATCTGCCCACGATCGAGCGCCCATGCCGGCGCTG
Source organism: uncultured Gammaproteobacteria bacterium (assembly GCA_964653545.1). Taxonomy (GTDB): domain Bacteria; phylum Pseudomonadota; class Gammaproteobacteria; order Immundisolibacterales; family Immundisolibacteraceae; genus Immundisolibacter. Next base: position 3,129 of record CAZZHF010000025.1, read on the forward strand.
CCGCAAGCAGCAGCGCGGCGCCTAGGGCGCCTGCCCTAAACCACGATTTGCAGTTCATCGCGCGCGGCCACGGCACGCAGCTGCTTGGCACCGTCGCTGCGCAGCTGGCCGATATGGTCGAGGTAAAGCTGGTCCACGTCACCGGTGACATAGTTGCCGTCAAAACACGAGGCATCGAAATCCGTGACGTCGGGGTTGCCCTCCCGGGCCGCGTCCTTCAGGTCTTCAAGGTCCTGGTATAGCAACCAGTCAGCACCGATCAGCTCGCACACTTCCTGCTCGCTACGGCCATGGGCGATCAACTCATGCGGATTCGGCATGTCAATGCCGTAGACGTTGGGGAAACGCACCGCCGGCGCCGCGGAGGCGAAATAGACCCGGCGTGCGCCGGCGTCGCGCGCAAGCTGCACAATCTGTTGCGAGGTGGTACCGCGCACGATCGAGTCGTCCACCAGCAGCACGTTCTTGCCCTCGAACTCCAATTCGATCGGATTGAGCTTCTGGCGCACCGAGCGCTGGCGCTCGCCCTGGCCCGGCATGATGAAAGTGCGCGCGATATAGCGATTCTTGATGAAGCCCTCGCGGTACTTCAAGCCAAGCTCGGCCGCCAGCTGCATGGCGGCGGTACGGCTGGTGTCCGGAATCGGGATCACCACGTCGATATCATGCTCAGGCCACTCCCGGCGCAGCTTGTGGGCCAGTTTCTCGCCCATGCGCATCCGGCATTTGTGTACCGAAATGCTGTCCATGATCGAGTCTGGCCGGGCGAAATAGACCAGTTCGAACAGGCACGGGTTCAACTGCGGCCTGTCCACGCAGACACGGGTGTGCAATTTTCCCAGCCGGTCGAGAATCACCGCCTCGCCGGGCGCGACATCGCGCAGAACACGATAGCCACCGCTCGCGATTGCCACGCTCTCGGAGGCCAGAATGTACTCATCACCAAGCACCGTCTCACGCACACCAATCACCAGCGGGCGGATGCCATGGGGATCGCGAAAGCCGACCACGCCGAAGTCGGTAATCATCGCCACCACCGCATAAGCACCGCGGCAGCGCCGGTGCACCGCGCGCACCGCAGCGAAAACGTCCTCGTGTGCCGCCTTCACCCGACCGATGCGTTGCAACTCCCCGGCGAACACATTCAGCAACACCTCGGAATCCGAATCGGTGTTCAAGTGTCGCAGCTCGTCCTCGGTCAACGCCTGGCGCAGTGCCTGGGTATTGGTCAGGTTGCCGTTGTGCGCCAGCGTAATGCCGTAGGGTGAGTTCACATAAAACGGTTGCGCCTCCGCCGATGCGGAACTACCCGCCGTCGGGTAGCGCACGTGGCCGATGCCCATATTGCCGCGCAGGCGCTCCATGTGCTGCTGGCCGAACACGTCGCGCACCATGCCGTTTTGTTTGCGCATGTACAGGCGGCCGTGCTCGGCGGTGACCATGCCGGCGGCATCCTGGCCACGGTGCTGCAGCACTGTCAAACCATCATAGAGCGCCTGGTTGACGGCCGTCTGGGCAACGATTCCGATGATTCCGCACATAGGTGACCCTACCCCGCCGCTGGCGCCTTGAACTGCGTCAAACCCCACTCGGCCGCCATCTTCAGCCACTGCGCCGAGGTGCGGGTCGCAGGAACCAGACTCGAACCTTGCCACCATAACGACCGTTGCAAGGGCGTGGCTTCAACCAGCAGCACCGTCGCCGTGACCAGAACCAGTCCACGCGCCGCGCCGAACACGGCACCCAGCGCCCGATCGGTACCCCGCAACGGACTGCGCTTGAGCAAGCTGACCAACAGGTGCGACAGGAGCGCCAACACCAACAAGGCGCCGATGAACATCAAAAACACCGCCGCGGCCTGGCGCGCGCCGGGGCTACTGATCACGCCGGCCAGCTGCTCCATCAGCGGCGGATGAAAACGCCACGCCAGATAGGCCGCCACCAGCCAGGATGCCAGCGACAGCAGTTCGCGCAACAAGCCGCGCCAGATACCAACGAACAGCGATAGCACCATCACAGCCATGAATATGACGTCAATGAAATTCATCCGGCGGCATCACCGTCATTCATGTCATGGGTAAGGCATGACGATGGCGCTCTGGCCGGTTTCCTTGCTCAGGCGCTCGACCAGCGCCTGCGAGGCGGCGCGGTCGATCTCCGGCCCCACGCGCACGCGCAACGCCACGCCCTGGGGTGTGTTCACTTGCTCGGTAAAGGCGCTGTAACCGGCCTTGCGCAGCCGCTCGCGCAGATCAACCGCCGTCTTGACGTTGCTAAAGGTGCCCAGTTGAACCACCCAGGCCTGCTGGCTGACCGCCGTCGCTTGGGCTCCAGGGCCTGGAGGCGGCGTCACGGTGCGCTGTCCGGAGGCAGCCGGCGAGGGTTTTCCGGCCGTGGCGGGCGCGGGCTTGGCCGGCACTGGCCTGGCTAGGGGTGGCTTGCTGGCCACGATCGGTGTCGCCTTGGTCACCGGCGCCGCGGGCACGGAAGATATGCGCTCCTTCGGCGGGGGCGGGGGCGGGGGCACGGCCGGTATCGACGACGCTGACTCAGGCGCTGCCTGGCCTGGCTCGACTGGCGACTCGTCCTGCGACTCGTACGCCGGGGGTGCAGGCGGCGGTGGAATGTCCTGTACCTGCGGCAGGGTCCCGGTCACCGGAGGCCCATCGGCCGGCAGCGCGCTGGCGATGCCGTCAACCGGTTCATCCGGAATTTCGATCGTCTGCGGCCCCTGCGGAAGCGGCTGTCGCAAATCGTTCAGTGCCGGCGCCAGAATGGCCAGCAGGGAGACCAACACGAGGCCCCCAACGATGCGGTATTTGAGCCTGGAGGGTTCCATCGATACTCCGGCAGCGGTGCACAAGCGCCCGAATGGGTGAGGAGAAACTACTGAGCCTGGCCGCACCCAACTGCGACAGGGTCAGCCCGTATCGACCCGGTGCGGCGCCACCCGGGACAACGCACCATCGCCGACCCGCCCGCGTCAGGGCTGAAATTACTCTTCGACCTGGCTAATTATAGCCGTCCGTTGGCAGCAAACCGCTGCGCAGGGCCTGCTCGACGGTTTGAAAGGAGCCGAACACCACGATCCGCCGCCATTCGTCCGTGTCGGCCTCGGCGCTTGCAGCCTGGCATGCCGCGGCGACAGTACTGTGGCAGCGGACGGACGATGGCAACACCTCGGCAAGCCGCGCCGCAAGCTGCTGGGCCGTGCTGCCGCGTGGCCCATCCAGAGCCGCCAGATGCCACGCATCGATCAGACCGGCCAGGGGTCCGACCATGCCGACGGCGTCCTTGTCGCCCAAGACGCCCAACACTGCCACGGTACGGCCGGCGGCCGGATAAGCGCGCAGATTCTCGGCCAGATTCCGCGCCGCTTCCGGATTGTGGGCGACATCGAGCACCCACTCCAGGCGATGACCGCGACGCTCAAAACGCCCGCCAATACGTGCTTGTGCCACCCCGGCGACGTATGCCGATCCAGGCACCGGCAGGCGCTGTGTGAGCAGGCGTACCGCCAATACCGCGCTGGCCGCGTTGCGTACCTGCATGGCACCAGGCAGGTCGGGTATCGGCAAAGTCAGCGCGTCGGCTGCCGTCTGCCAACACCAGGTGCCATCGCCACTGGTCGACGCCTTGTAGTCCACGCCAAAGCGCCACACCGATGCGTCAATGTCTGCCGCATAGGCCAGCACGCTTGCCGGCGGATCTCGATCGGCCACGATCAAGGGCCGACCGGCGCGCGCGACAGCGACTTTCTCGGCGCCTATGGCCTCGCGCGTCTCGCCCAGGAACTGCTGATGGTCGAGGTCGACCGAACTGATGATGGCCACGTCTGCATCGACTATGTTGACCGCATCCAGTCGGCCGCCCAGGCCCACTTCCAGCAACAGCACCTGGCAGCGCCTGCCGGCGAAAATGGTCAACGCCGCCAGCGTGGCCCACTCGAAATAGCTCAGCGACACCTCGCCACGGGCGGCATCGATGCGCTCGAAGGCGGCGCACAAGGTGTCATCGTCCGCGGGCAGGCCATCGACTCGAATGCGTTCGTTGTAGCGCAGCAGGTGCGGCGAGGTATAGGCGCCGGTGCGGTAGCCAGCGTGGCGCAGAATGCGCTCGGCAAACGCGACCGTTGACCCCTTGCCGTTGGTGCCGGCGACCGTGATCACCGGCACCCCGGCCAATGGCAGCGCCAGGCGGCCGAGCACCTCGCCTACCCGGCCCAGACTCAGGTCGATCTTTACCGGATGGGCCGTTTCCTGCCAGACCAGCCAGTCGCGCAGGCAGCTGAAACGCGCGCTCACGCGGCGGCCGCGTGCCCCTGCAGCATACCCAGCAGGCGGGCAATGTGCTCGCGCAGTTGCCGCCGGTCGATGATCTGATCGACCGCGCCGTGGCTGAGCAGGAATTCGCTGCGCTGGAAGCCCTGGGGCAGCACCTCGCGCACGGTCTGCTCGATTACCCGCGCCCCGGCAAAACCAATCAGGGCGTTGGGCTCTGCGATGATGACATCGCCCAGCATGGCGAGGCTTGCCGAGACGCCACCGGTGGTCGGGTCCGTAAGCACCGATATGTACGGCAAGCCGGCCTCGCCCATGCAGGCGAGCTGCGCCGAGGTCTTGGCCATTTGCAGCAGCGAGAACAGGCCTTCCTGCATCCGTGCACCTCCGGAGGCGCTAAAACAGACCAGCGGCAGGCCCTGATCCAGACACGCCTGGACGGCGCGGGCAAACCGTTCACCGACAACCGAGCCCATGGAGCCACCCATGAAGCGAAACTCGAAGGCCGCCGCCACCAGCGGGCGCCCAACCAGCGCGCCCTGGTAAACCACCAGCGCGTCGCGCTCGCCGGTTTCCTTGTGCATGGCGAGCAAGCGGTCGCGGTAGCGCTTGGTGTCCTTGAACTTGTGTACATCCACCGACTCCAGCCCAGCGCCCAGTTCACGCAGCGGTTCGGCGTCCAGGAAAGCATGCAGACGCTGGCGGGCACCGATACGCATGTGATGATCGCAACGCGGGCATACCTCCAGGTTGTGCTCAAGCTCGGTACGGTAAAGCACTGCCTTGCACTCGGGACACTTGGCCCACAAGCCTTCGGGCACCTTCTTTGCGGAAGCAACGGCGCGGGTGCGAATACGCGCCGGCACCAGTCGGGTCAGCCAGTTCATTGGGTTCCTCCTACCGCTTCGAGGCCAGCACGCAACTCGCGCACCAGGGTAACTGCGCCGCTGAGGGCCGCCGTGCCGGTCACACCGGCGCCGGCCGCGGCTTCGATCAGTTCGATAACCGCGCTGCCAACCACCACGGCATCGGCAAAACCGGCGATTTGCGCGGCGGCCGCTGGTGTACGCACGCCAAAGCCTACCCCCACCGGCAGCGGGGTGTGCGTGCGCAGCGCCTGCACCTGCGCCTGCACGTCGGTGAGGTCGACCTGCCCGGCACCGGTCACACCCTTGACGGCGACGTAATACAGGAACCCGGTGGCCCGCTCCGCAACCACGCGCGCCCGCTCGCGGCCGCTGGTCGGCGCCAGCAGAAAAATACTGTCCAGGCCGGACGCCTTGAGCGCGGCCGCGTACTCGGGCTCCTCGTCGAACGGCAGGTCCACCGTCAGCACGCCATCCACACCGGCGTTGGCGGCGGCAGCCGCAAAGCGCGGCACGCCCATCTGCTCGATCGGGTTCAGGTACCCCATCAGCACCACCGGCGTTTTTGCGTCGCTGCGGCGAAATTCGTGCACCAGATCGATTACCCCTCGCAAATCCATGCCGTGCGCCAAAGCCCGCTCAGACGCACGCTGGATGACCGGTCCATCGGCCATCGGGTCCGAGAACGGAACGCCCAATTCCAGTACGTCCGCCCCGGCAGCCACCAGCGCATGCAACAGCTCGACGGTCAGTTCGGGGTGCGGATCGCCCGCCGTGACGAAGATCACCAGCCCGGCACGCCGGGCCGCGCGCAAAGCGGCAAAACGTTGCGCCAGACGGCTCATACCTGGATGCCTTCGAGCGTGGCGACGGTATGAATGTCCTTGTCACCGCGCCCGGAAAGATTGACCACCACGATCTGGTCCGGCCGCATGCCAGCGGCAAGCTTGCCGGCGTACGCCAGCGCGTGGGCGGACTCCAGCGCCGGGATGATGCCCTCGGTGCGGGTCAGGCCATGGAACGCCGCCAGCGCCTCATCGTCGCTCACCGCGACGTAACGCGCGCGTCCGGTGTCATGCAGATAAGCGTGCTCCGGACCGACCCCGGGATAATCAAGACCGGCCGAAATGGAATGCGTATCGCCAATCTGGCCGTCCTTGTCCTGAATCAGGTAGGTACGGTTGCCGTGTAGCACGCCCGGACTGCCGGCACAGATGGATGCCGCGTGATGCCCGCTGGCGAGGCCGTAACCGGCCGCCTCAACTCCGTAAAGCGCCACACTCGGGTCGTCGAGGAAGGGATGAAAGATGCCGATAGCATTAGAACCACCCCCAACACAGGCCACCACCGCGTCCGGCAATCGCCCCTCGCGGTCGAGCACCTGCGCGCGGGCCTCGCGGCCGATGACCGCCTGAAAATCGCGCACCATCTGGGGATACGGGTGTGGCCCAGCCACGGTGCCGATGATGTAGAAGGTGTTGTCGACGTTGGCAACCCAGTCGCGCAGGGCTTCATTGAGCGCATCCTTGAGCGTACGTGAGCCGCTTTCGACCGCTCGCACCTCCGCCCCGAGCAGGCGCATACGATAGACATTGGCGGTCTGGCGGCGGATGTCTTCCACGCCCATGTAAACGACACACGCAACACCCAGACGCGCCGCCACCGTGGCCGTGGCCACGCCATGCTGGCCAGCGCCGGTCTCGGCGATGACGCGCGTCTTGCCCATGCGCCGCGCCAGCAGGATCTGCCCGACCGTGTTGTTGATCTTGTGCGCGCCGGTGTGATTCAGATCCTCGCGCTTGAGGTAAATACGCGCGCCACCGACCTCGCGCGTCCAGCGTTGCGCCAGGTACAGCGATGATGGCCGGCCCACGTAATCGCGTAAATCCTGTTCGAGTTCGGCCCGAAAGTCCGGATCGACTTGCGCGGCGTGATACGCAGCTTCGAGCTCCCGCAACGGCTGCATCAGGGTTTCCGCCACGAAGCGCCCGCCATAGCGGCCAAAATAGCCACGTAGGTCCGGCAGCGCCGCTGGCGGCACTAACTCAACCATGCTTTTGGTCCCACTGTTGTACTGTCTGCATGAACGCTCTGATTCGCGTCAGGTCCTTGATCCCCGGCTCGGTCTCGACGCCACTGCTGACATCCACCGCATACGGCCGGACACGATCGAGCGCCGCAGCCACGTTGCTGGCGTTCAACCCACCCGCCAAGACCAGGGGCCGCGGCAGGGCCGCCGGCACCACTGCCCAGTCGAAGGTCCGCCCGCTACCACCCGCCATCCCCGGGACAAAGGCATCGATCAACAGCCCGGCGGCGTCTAGATAAGGCGTGGCAGCCGCGGCGAGATCAAAGCCGGGCCGCGCATGCAACACCTTAAGGTAACGACGTCCGTAGAGCCGGCAGGCGTCTGGCGACTCATGACCGTGAAACTGGATAAGGTCCAGCGGGACCCCGGCCAGTACTTCCCGTATCAACTGCTCGGCGGCATCCACGAACAAGGCCACCACACAGACCAGCGGCGGCAACGCCGCGACAATCGCTTGCGCCTGGGCGATCGTCACATTGCGCGGGCTCGCCGGATGGAAAACCAGACCGATCGCGTGCGCCCCGGCAGCCACCGCCGCAACACCGTCCTGCGGCCGGGTGATACCGCAAATTTTAACCCGGGTGACCATGGTTCACAGCAGTAGCGTCAAGGGTGGCGGCGTCAGGCCGAAGCGCGGCGGGTAATGTACCGCCGCCAGGTACAGGCCGGCCGCCGGCGCGGTAGCACCGGCACGCGTGCGGTCGCGGCCATGCAACAACTGCCCGGCCCAGGCCGGGGGGCGGTCACCGATACCGATGTCGATCAGCGTACCGACAAGATTACGAACCATGTGGTGCAGGAACGCATTGGCCACCACGTCAACCACCAGCCAGGCGCCGTGGCGGGTCACGTCCAGGCGGCTGAGCGTGCGCCAGGAGGAGTGCGACTGACAGCTGGCGGCCCGAAAGGCACTGAAATCGTGCTCGCCCAGCAGCTGTTGGGCCGCCGCCTGCATGGCGTGCGCGTCGAGTGGCCGTGGCTCCCAGGATGCCCGGCCGTGACCAATCGCGGGCGCCTGGGAACGGTTCAGCAGGAGATAACGGTAATGTCGGGCGAACGCGCTGTAGCGCGCGTGAAAATCCTCTGCGACCTGCTGTGCCGCGACAATGCGCACGTCCGCCGGCAGTTTGGTATTGGCGCCGCGCAGCCAGGCGCGTAGCGGGCGCGGGCGATCAGTGTCGAAGTGCACCACCTGACCCAAGGCATGCACACCGGTGTCGGTGCGCCCGGCCGCCACGACCCGCACCGGTTGGTCGACGATCTTGGACAGGGCCGCTTCCAGGGTTTCCTGTACCGATGGGCTGCGCGGCTGAAACTGCCAGCCACAATAGCCGCTACCGTCATATTCGACGCAAAGAGCAATACGCAAAACGTTGCTGTGCGCCGCCGCTCTTAGCCGTTGAGTCGGGCAATCAGCTCGGCCGCCTGAGCTTTCTGCGTCACCGTGCCAACGCGCTCAATCTCGGCGTAGATCTGTCGCGCCGAGTCGCCGTCAGCCATGCCCACATACGCGGCCAGCAAATCGATCTGGCTGTCGACCGGATCGCCCAGCGCGTCGTCATCAAGGTCGTCCGTGGCGCGCGGTTCGTCACCCGCCATGGCTGGAGCCTCGTCCACCCACTCCACCGTTGCCACGCGAGCCGCGGGCGGCGGCGGGACAGGCGCTCCTGCCGGGTCTGCCGTCGCGGCCCTGGCGCTGGTTGGGCCAGGCGCGTCTGTAAGCGTGTCCGAAGCTGGCTGCGCCGCGCGCAGCCGCCGACGCATCCACAGCCACCAGCCGCCAAGTACGACCGCGCCAATGCCGGCCGCCGGCAGGTAAGCCGAGGAAACCTGCCCCGAATCGCCTGGCGCCTCGGCAGCGTCGTTGGGCGCCGTCACGGCAGCTTCCACTGTCGGCATCGCCGGGGGCTTTTCATCGACCGCGGGAGCGGCGGTGGCCGCCACAGGGTTCTGCTCCGTGCCGGTGTCGCTTCCGGGCGGCGCGTCTTTGACCAGATCGGTCAAGGTCTTGATTTGCTCCTCCAGGAAACCAAGACGCTCCTGTAACGCCTCGTTTTGCTGTTGCGTTGCATCCAGGGCTTCTTCCAACAGCTGAATTCGATCACCGGTCGGTTCCCCGGAGGTTTGCTGTTCACTGCCGGCACTGGCCGCAGGCACAACGTCCTCGCTGCGCAGTACACGGACCTCGGCGCTCGGCACAGCACCGGCGGGCGGCGCAGCCTCAATGCCGCCACTCGCTTCGGCAGGCGCTTCAGGACTGGGTGCGGCGACGGCAGGGATTTCCGGCTCCACGGCCGGCGCGGGCGGCTCGGCGTTACTTACCGCCGAGGCCCGCAAAGCCGGGGCTGCGGGTATCGCCAATCGGGTGCCGGCCTTGAGCCGATTCGGGTCGCCGTTGATGAACGCATCCGGATTGGCCCGCACGATGGCCGACATGACGCCGTCGAGACCCGCCCCCGCCGGCTGCACCCGCCGGGCAATTCCCCACAGCGTCGCGCCGGGCGGCACCGGACCGAATTCGGCGCCGGCCACGGGCTTGCCGACATCGGCAAAAACATCCCGCGGCAACCGCCTGGGCGTCGGCGCGGGAATGGGGGTGACACCGGCCGACCAAGCTGCCACCGCTGGCCTGGCCGCGGGTACCGCACCAACCGGGTCAAGCAAAACGGTGTAGTGCCTGACCACTCGTCCAGTCGGGCTGACCGCCTCGACCACAAAATCGACATAAGGTTCGCGGACCGGGCCCGGTGAGGTGACACGTACATAAGGCCGGCCATCCTGTCCCACCTGAACCGCAAAACGTAGCGTGGCGGCGCTCTGGACGCCCATGCGCTGATATACCTCGGCCGATGCCAGGCTGATGGTCGCCAATTCGGCTTCGGCCAGCGTCGCGCCTATTAGCTCGATGCGTGCATTGAGCGGCTGACCGAGCGCCGAGTCGACGCGCACGTTGCCAAGACCCAGCGCATTCGCCGTCAGCGGAACCAAACCGAATTGCAGCAACAGGGCCGGCGCCAACGCCTTTCCCAGGCTAGTTCTTTCTGCCACCGGAGCCCTCCCGTTTACTAAATTCAGCCGTGTGGTGGATGTCTGGGCAGCAAGGTTAGCGCAGCGCCCACCACGCCACAAACCACCGGCCTCATGCGTCCAGGTATCCGGCGACCAGCAACTCCGCTATCTGCACACTATTGGTCGCCGCACCCTTGCGGATATTGTCCGAAACCACCCACAGATCAAGCCCACAAGGGTGGGAAATATCCTCCCGGATCCGACCCACATAAACCCAGTCGGTACCGGCCGCCTCGACCGCGGTCGGATAACCGCCGGGAACAGGCTCGTCAATCACCTTGACCCCCGGGGCCTGCGTCAACAGGCGACGCGCTTCATCGGCGGTCAGCGGCTGCTCGAACTCCACGTGCACCACTTCCGAGTGCCCATAGAAAACCGGAATGCGCACGCAGGTGGGATTTACCTCAATCTCCTGGTCGCCCAGAATCTTGCGGGTTTCCCAAACCATCTTCATCTCTTCGCGGGTGTATCCGTTGTCCTGGAAGCTGTCGATGTGTGGCAGGGCGTTGAAAGCGATTTGCCGGGGATACACCGTTGGCTCGATCGGCTGGCCATTGAGCAGTTTGGCGGTCTGGCCGGCCAACTCCTCGATGGCTTTTTGCCCGGTGCCGGACACCGACTGATAGGTCGCGACGTTAACGCGGCGCACCCGGGCAGCGTCGTGAAGGGGCTTGAGCGCCACCACCAGTTGAATGGTGGAACAGTTCGGATTGGCGATGATGCCGCGGTTGCGATACTGCGCGATATCAACCGCGTTGACTTCCGGGACCACCAGTGGGATGTCCGGATCGTTCCGAAAGTGCGAGGTGTTGTCGATTACCACGCAGCCGGCGTCCACCGCGCGCGGCGCGTATTCGGCCGACACCGACCCGCCGGCCGAGAACAGGCCGATCTGGGCTTTCGAGAAATCGAACGTGGCCAGGTCCTGCACGCGCAGGCGCCGATCGCCGCAGGTGACCATCTTGCCGACCGACCGCTCGCTGGCCAGCGCGTACAACTCGCCCAACGGAAAGTTTCGCTCCGCCAGGACCTCAAGCATGGTTTCGCCGACGGCCCCCGTGGCACCAACGACCGCTACGTTGTATTTACGACTCATTATCGTTACCGGAATTTCAAACGTCAGCCCGCAGCGCCGCCACCACGGCATCGCCCATCACCGCGGTGGACACCGGCGTGTCGCCGGTCACCGCAATGTCGCGGGTACGCAGGCCCTGCCGCAACACACTGCCCACCGCCCGCTCGACGCGGTCGGCGGTGTCCTGCTGGCCCAGGCTGTAGCGCAGCAGCATGGCTACCGACAGCAGCGTGGCCAGCGGATTGGCCTTCTGCTGGCCGGCAATGTCCGGCGCCGAGCCGTGTACCGGCTCGTACAGGCCAAAGCCGGTCTCGTTCAGCGAGGCCGACGGCAGCATTCCAATCGACCCGGTCAACATGGCGGCGCAGTCGGACAGGATGTCGCCGAACAGGTTCTCGGTAACCACCACATCGAACTGCTTCGGTGCCCGCACCAGCTGCATGGCGGCATTGTCGACATACATGTGACTCAGTTCCACGTCCGGATATTCGGCGGCCAGACGGGTCATCACCTCGCGCCACAGCTGGCTGGTCTCCAGCACGTTGGCCTTGTCCACCGAGCACAGCCGGCGGCCGCGACGGCGGGCGATGTCGAAGCCGGTGCGTCCAATGCGCTCGATCTCCGCCTCGCCGTAGACCATGGTATTACGGCCTTCGCGGCTGCCGTCGGGCAAGGTATCGACACCGCGCGGCTCGCCAAAATAAATACCGCCGGTAAGCTCGCGGATAATCAGGATGTCCAGACCGGCTACCACTTCGGACTTCAAGGTCGAGGCGCTGGCCAGCTCCGGAAACAGCAGGGCCGGGCGCAGGTTGGCGTACAGCCCAAGCGCCTTTCGGATGCCAAGCAGGCCCCGCTCCGGGCGCAGCGCCGGGGGACCCTGGTCCCATTTCGGGCCACCGACCGCACCCAGCAGCACGGCGTCCGCGGCACGTGCCAGGCTCACCGTCTCATCAGGCAAGGGCGTACCGGTGGCATCGATGGCGCAGCCCCCGATCAGCCCCCGCTCGCACTCGAAGCCCATGCCGAAATCCGCTTGCAGGCACGCCAGCAGCTTTTCCGCTTCAGCCAGGATTTCCGGCCCGATGCCGTCTCCCGGCAGCAACAGCAGCCTGGATGTCATCGGGGCGACCCGGCGCGGTCGGGGAACAGCCACGGCGCCTCGGTGGCGCGCTGCGCCTCGTAAGCCCGGATGGCGTCGGCGTGGCCAAGGGTCAGTGCGATGTCATCAAGACCGTTCAGCAAGCGGTGACGACGATCTGCTTCAAGCTCGAACGCGAAAACCTGCCCATCGGGCGTGCGCACCTGCAAGGCATCCAGATCTACCGTCAGCCGGTAGCCTTCGTTGGCCTTGACGTCGCCGAACAGACGATCGACCACGTCCTCGGCCAGGGTCACCGGCAACAAGCCGTTCTTGAACGCGTTGTTGTAGAAGATTTCCGCAAAGCTCGGCGCGATCACGGCACGGATGCCATACCCGACCAGTGCCCAGACCGCGTGCTCGCGACTTGATCCGCAGCCGAAATTGCGGCGCGCCAACAGGATTTGCGCGTCACGGTAACGCGGCTGGTTGAGCACGAAATCCGGATTCAGTGGCCGACCGGAGCAATCCTGGTTCGGCTCGCCATGATCCAGATAGCGCCACTCGTCGAATAGATTCGGCCCGAAGCCGCTGCGTTTGACCGACTTCAGGAACTGCTTGGGGATGATGGCGTCAGTATCGACATTGGCGCGGTCAATCGGCAGCACCACGCCGACCAGGGAGGTAAACGCGTCCATGCCTTACTTCGCTGACTTCTCGATCGCTTCACCGCCCTTCTGCACGTCCTTGCCAATGCCGGCGAGCGTGTTACAGGCGGCCAGTGACAGCAACAGGCCCGCGGCCAACAATAACTTCACGCAGTTCATCCTTGTCTCCTTCATAGTT
>CAZZHF010000026.1:0-511 GCA_964653545.1 uncultured Gammaproteobacteria bacterium
CGGATGGTGTGTGTCTCGTAGGCGCGGGTCTGCACCAGGGTGCGGTACATGCGCAGCAGCGTGGGGTCGTCAAGATCGGGCGCGTCGCCGACCAGGCCGCCGTCCGGCCCCAGGATGCGAAAAAAGTCCTCATCCGGAGCCTGTTCGGCCCACTTGTGCTGTCCCATCACGGTCTCCTCATCCGCCGGCCCGAACGACCGGTCGGCCTATAATGCCATCGACATCCATCAGCGCCGGACGGGCGCCTTCGGCCATCAAGGACAGATCATGATCGACTCCCCGCTGTTACCCCATCTGGACGCCTACATCGACGGTCGCTGGACGCCGGCCGCGTCCGGCAAGACCTTTCGCGTCATCAACCCCGCCACCGGTGACCACCTGGCCGACGTGGCGTCGCTGGGCCGCGACGAAGTGCTGACGGCAATCACGGCCGCCAAGCAGGCGCTGCGCACGCCGTCGAGCTTCGAGCAGCGCCACGCGTGGCTGACCGGCATCGCCCAGGCGCTGCGCG
>CAZZHF010000026.1:531-16040 GCA_964653545.1 uncultured Gammaproteobacteria bacterium
CCTCGAACACGGCAAGACCTGGAAGGAAGGCGCCGGCGAGGCCGACTACGCGGCCGGCTTTTTCGCCTACTGCGCCGAGCATCTGGACCTGCTCAAACCCCGCAAACTGGCCGAAAAGCCGCGCGGCTGCGAGTGGACCGTGCAGTACCGCCCGGCCGGCGTGGTGGGCCTGATCGTGCCGTGGAATTTCCCGATCGGCATGATCGCCAAGAAGCTGTCGTCCGCCATCGCGGCCGATTGCGCCAGCGTGATCAAGCCGGCCTCCAAGACGCCGCTGACCATGCTGGCCCTGTTCACGCTGCTCGATCAGGTGGTCAAGCTGCCAGCCGGGCGGGCGAATCTGGTGATGGGCTCGGCCGGCATGATCGGCGACGCGCTGCTGAGCAGCCCCGATGTGGCCGTGGTCAGCTTCACCGGTTCCACCGAGGTCGGCCGCGAGCTGATCGAAAAAAGCGCGCCGCTGGTCAAGCGCCTCACCTTGGAACTGGGCGGCAACGCACCGTTCGTCGTGTTCGAGGACGCCGATCTCGACCACGCCGCCGATCAGCTGATGGCGAGCAAATTCCGCGGCAACGGCCAGACCTGCGTGTGCGCCAACCGCGTCTATGTGCAGCGCAGCGTGGCCGATGCGTACCTGGAGAAAGTCGTCGCGCGCGTGCGCAAGCTCAAGCTGGGCAACGGCATCGAGGCCGACACCGACATCGGCCCGCTGGTGGACCGCGCCGGTTACGAGAAAGTACGCTTCCATGTCGAAGATGCCGTGGCCAAGGGCGCGACGCTGCTGGTCGGCGGCGGCGCCAAACCAATCGACGCCGAGTGGGGCGGCTTTCACCCGCCGACGGTGGTGCGCGGCGTGACCCACGACATGGCCTGCTGCAAGGAAGAAACCTTCGGCCCGCTGGTGCCGGTGATCGAGTTCGACACCGAGGCGCAGGTGCTGGAAATGGCCAACGACACCGAGTTTGGCCTGGCCGCCTACGTGTTCACCCGCGACGAGGCCCGCGCCCAGCGCGCCATCATGGCGCTGCAGTTCCAGCACGTCGGCTGGAACACCGGCTCCGGCCCCACGCCGGAAGCGCCGTTTGGCGGCATCAAGCAGTCCGGCTTCGGCCGCGAGGGCGGCGCCGAGGGGATTTACGAATTTGCAGAAGCGCAGACCGTGCCGCGGGGAGCCTGAAGCGCGACGCGTTTGGTCGAACTGGAGGAGATCGCCATGCTGGAGCTATACACCCATCCCATGTCGCCTTGCGCCCAGAAGGTGCGTTTGGCACTGGAGGAGAAGGCGCTAGCCTGGCATGCGCATCAGATGGACCTGGCGCAGAAGGAAAACCTGCGCCCGGAGTACCTGAAGCTGAACCCCAAGGGCGTGGTGCCGACGCTGGTGCACGACGGCGTGCCGGTTATCGAATCATCGGTGATCTGTGAGTATCTGGAGGATGCCTTCCCGGCGACGCGGCTCAGGCCGGACAGCGCGCTGGATAAAGCCCAAATGCGGCTGTGGATGAAGCATGTCGACGAGAAACTGCACGCTGCGATGGCTTCCCTGCAGTGGACGCTGCTGATGCGGCCCGCACTGCTCGAGAAATCGCCGGAGCAGGCCGAGGCGCTCATTGCCCGGGTGCCGGACAAGGCCCGCCGCGAACGCCAGACCCGGCTTTATCACCAGGGACTGGACGCACCGGACGTCGCCGATGGCGTGCACGTGTATGACCAGACTGTTCAGGACATGGAACGTGCGCTCGCCGACCGGGAGTGGTTGGCCGGTGGTAGCTACTCCCTGGCGGACCTTGCGGTATTGCCGTATTTCCAGACCTTGATGCAGTTCGGCTGGCAGGCGTTTTATGAGCACCGTCCGCGCGTCTGCGCCTGGCTGCAGCGCAGCCTCGCACGCCCTGCGTATGACAAGGGTATCCGGTCGGGGCTGGACCCGGCCTTGCTCAGTCGGCTGGCAGGCCGTGGCGCCGAGGCATGGCCGAGGTTGCAGACCTTGCTTGCGGCTTGAGAGTCCAGACCGATTGTGTGACTTGAGAACAGGCGGATTGTGGGTCATCGGAAACGCTGGCTGGTCTGATCCGCAGGCATCCGTTCAGGCCCAGAGGTCGGCGGCGTTCATTGCCGTGCGGATTTGATACAACGAAACTCAGGGAGGAGACCTCGCATGAGCGAGTCGCAGTTGTTCCGTAACGCTTCAAGCACCTCGCTGGCAGCCGTGCTACTGGTATGCGGGGCCAGTTGGGCGGCGGCACCCGGTCAGGCGGACCTGCTGGCTGATCACGTCAATACCCAGGACGTTGTTACGTACGGTATGGGGCTGAACGTGAACCGTTACAGTCCGCTCACGCAGATCGACGCGGACAGCGTTACCAAACTCGCGCCGGCCTGGACCGCCAGCCTGGATGATGACCACGGCCAGGAGGCGCAGCCGCTGGTGCACGACGGCGTGATCTACGCCATCACCCACAAGAGTACGTTTGCCTTCGACGCCCGCACCGGCAAGCCGCTGTGGCGGCACGATCTGAGCTACGAAAAACGCATGTTTCGCGTGGTGTGCTGCGGCATGGTGGCGCGCGGCGCGGTGCTCTACGAGGGCAAGCTGATTCGTCAAACCTTGGACAATCACGTGCTGGCGCTGGACATGAAAACCGGCAAGGAAGTCTGGAACGTGCAGGCCGCCGACTGGCAGGACGGTTACACCATGACCGGCGCGCCGCTGGTCGCCGACGGCGTTGTCATTGCTGGCGTGGCCGGTGGCGACATGGGGGTACGCGGTTTTCTGGACGGCTACGACGCGGCTACCGGCGAGAAGTTGTGGCGCTTCTGGACCACCGCCGGGCCGGATGATCCCGGCGGCAAGACCTGGGAAGGGGACGCCTATCTGCACGGCGGTGGAGCCACCTGGCTGCCGGGCTCCTACGATCCGAAGCTCAATCTGGTCTATTGGGGCATCGGCAACCCCGGCCCCTGGAATGCCACCGTGCGCCCCGGCGACAACCTGTACACCGACAGCGTGGTGGCGCTGCGGCCCAAAACCGGCGAGCGGGTCTGGCACTACCAGTACGCGCCGAACGACACCTTCGATTACGACGGCGTGAACGAATTGATCCAGGCCGATCTGCAAATCGACGGCAAGCCGCGCCAGGTCATTTTGAACGCGAACCGAAACGGATTCTTCTACGTGATCGACCGCACGACCGGTGAGTTGCTCAAGGCCAATCAGTTCGTCGACACGCTGAACTGGGCGACCGGTCTGGAGCCCAAGACCGGCAAGCCGATCGTGCGCGAGGTGGCGCAGGCCGTCCTGGCCGGTCAGGAGCAAGTGGTATGGCCATCCAACATCGGTGGCAAGAACTGGGGGCCGGCCTCGTACAACCCGGACACCGGATTGGTGTATCTGAACGGTTTCGAGCTGTCCATGAAGTACAAGCTGCTGAACGCCTCCTGGCGGCGCGGCATGATGTACGTGGCGGCCGATTTTTCGTTTCGTCTGCCAGATGACGGCAAGCCGCTCGGTTACCTGCGGGCGGTGGATCCGCTCACCGGCAAGCGCATATGGGAAGTGCCTCACGACCCACCGGCCAATGGCGGCACCTTGTCCACGGCAGGGGGTCTGGTGTTCACCGGGCTGATGACCGGCGAGCTGGTCGCACACCACGCGCGTACCGGTAAGCTGCTGTGGAGTCACAAGACCGGGTCCGGAATCATCGGGCCACCCGTTACCTATGACCTTGATGGCGAGCAGTACGTGGCCGTTCTGAGCGGCGTTGGTGGCCTGTTGGCGCTGTATCTGCCACATCCGGAGCTCGCCAAGGTGCCCAAGGGCGGGAGCCTGACGGTGTTCCGCCTGCCGCGAACCGTGGACGTCGCCAATTGATCCGCCAGACGCCACGCGGCGCGCTTGCCGTCGCGCTGGTCTGGAGCTGTCTTGCGCAGGCTGGCGGACGGGCGCCCGATCCGGCCCTCGCCGAGCTGGGCGGCCAGCTTTATCTACAGATGTGCCGACAATGCCATGGCCAGGCGTTGCAGAGCAGCGGGGCGGCGGCCGCGGATTTGCGTCAGTTTCCGCCGGACGATCCGCGGCGCTTCCATGAGTCGGTGATGCACGGCAAGGACGGCATGCCGGCCCACGACGACATCCTTACCGACCAAGACATCGACGCACTGTTTGCTTACGTAACAGCGACGCAGCAGGCACAGCGGCAATGAGGCAGATCATGGCTGATCATCGCAACCGTCTGCGCGGCATCATCTGCGCGGTGACTTTGCTTGCCGGGCCGGCTTTCGGCATGGGACAGGGGCTCAAGGTATGCCTGGAAAGTGGCCCGCCGCCGCTGTCGTCAAAACAGCGCGGCGGCATCGACATGGCCGTTGCCGAGCAGGTGGCGGACTGGTTGGGTCGCCCGCTGGAGATTATCTGGTACGAGGTGGAAGAGGACTCTGACAGTTCCCCGGCGGCGCAGGTCAACGGCCTGCTGTCGGCGGGGGTATGCCAGTTGGCAGGTGGCTTCCCGCTGGTGAGCGATGGCTTGCGCGTGCCATTGACCGACAGGTATCCGCTGGTGCTGCCGGACGGCAGCCGCCGTTTCGTGAAGCTGGGCACACCCATCCACACGGCAGCGTATCGGTCAGTCGATTTTCGTGTGGTGCTCGGTGTGGCCGAGGGCAAGCGCGCGGTGAGCAGTCTTGATGAGCTTCGCGGACTGCGGCTGCTGGCGGAGCAAAACACGCTGGCCGATCACATCCTGCTGGCTCACGGCGGGGGCGTGTTGCGTCCGGACGTGGTGCACGTGCCGATGCTGCAGGCGGGTGTACTGGCCGCGCTCGAAAAAGGTCACGGTGCGGCCGCGCTGGTGGAAGGACCGCAATTCGACGCTTACAAAAAAGCGCACCCGGACAGCCGCCTGCGGGACGGCGGCTATCAACACCCGTTACGGGTGAACGTGGGCTTCGTGGCGCTAGACACCCGCCGTGGCCTGGTGGACTTGTTCGACCAGGCGCTTTCCGACCTGCTGGCCGAGGGTGACATCAAGGCCGAGTTCGTCCGGCTGGGCTATCGCTTCCTGATGCCGGGGCAGCCGCAGGTCCTGCCGCCGCTCACGCTGCGCCTGCTTGCGCAGCCTGCTGACGGTTCCTGATAACAGTTGACCGTAGGACTCGCCACGACTCTGGTCGCCGGGTAGCTGCCAGGGACGTTCTCTCGGGCCGGCGATCAGGGCGCGGCGGTCGACAGATCCGCGGTCATCACCGGATGAATGCCGGCCGGTCCCTTGTCCCATTCGGGTCCGGGGTGCAGCACTTCGGTGACGTAGCCCAGGTCCTTGGCCGTATCGACATAATAGAAATTGGCGAAGCCGCCACCGATACCGCCGCCCATGACTACCGGCATGCCCGCTTTGGCCAGGCGTTCGGCGTTGGCCTTCCAACTGGCCGCATCTGGCAGCATCGATGCGTTGACGTGGTGAATG
Source organism: uncultured Gammaproteobacteria bacterium (assembly GCA_964653545.1). Lineage (GTDB taxonomy): Bacteria > Pseudomonadota > Gammaproteobacteria > Immundisolibacterales > Immundisolibacteraceae > Immundisolibacter. The sequence continues at coordinate 5,994 of CAZZHF010000026.1, forward strand.
CCCTCGCCGACCAGGTTGCGGTAGTTTTCCTTGTAGTGACTGGGTCCAAACGTTGGCTGGATGACCTCGAAGCCGAGTAACGGGGTGAAATTGAACAGCGTCGTGAAGTAGGCGTGGTCGACTGGTTTGCCCAGATACTCCGGGTTTTCCAGTGAGCCGGGGGCGGTGCGCCAGTTCATGAAGTTCCAGTCGGCCAGGCCGAACAGGCGCGACCAGTCCGCGACGCGAGCCATGAGGTCATGCACCACCACACCGAAGTGCATCTGGAAAGTGCCCAGTGGCAGCAGCGGGCCGCCCTCGGGAATTGCATCGGCAAGGTTCCAGACCTCGTCCGGCTTGTCGGTCGGGCGCTCGCGGTCGGCTACCAGTAGCTGTATGTAAAACCCGCCCAGGGTCTCCCGGGTGTCGAGACACACCTCCCGGACGCCGTCCGGCAACACGGCGCTTTGCGCGATCGCGACGCCCTGTCCGGCGAGCCAGTTCTCCAGTTGCGCCATGCGAGCGCTGTCGACCACGCCGGTGCACACGTGATGGATGCCTTCGCCCTTGGTGAGCAGGAATTCCTGATACGTGGTCCAGCCGCCGCGCGGCTCCACCAGACGGATGGTGACCGGGCCAAGGCCCGTCTGCGCCTGGCCGGTGGCGGTGAGGAAATGCTGCGGCGAGGCGTGACCACGCGTGGTGGCTTTGCTCAGCCGCTGCGCGGTGTGGTCGGTCACCGCCCACTCCTCGATGCCATACATGCGTGCGAACTTGCGCGCGCTGGCGTGGGCGTCTTGTACGACGACCCCGATATGAATCAGGTCGTCGGTCGGTATCTTGTTCATCGCGGCACTCCTGGCTGTGTCAGGCCCAGCGAATGGTGGACAGGCGGTCAGAGGGGTCCAGCGGCTCCCAGATGCCGTCGACCAGGTCATAGTTCTCCTGCGGGTAGAACTCGAAAGTCGGCTTCAGCGCGCGGGCCTGTTCCTGGTCGGGTGCGCCCTGTTCGCGCATCTGTTTGTGCCAGTGCTGGTCGTAGAGCTCGCGGCTCGCCCAGTGCTCCATCAGGACGACCCGTCCCGGGTTGTCCACGCTGCGGAACAGTTCGTATTGCAGAGCCCCCGGCTCCTGCAGGACTGGCTTGAAGGCCTGCGCCATGCCGCCAACCGCCTGGTCAGCCGCTTCCGGACTCGGAAAATTCAAGGTCACGATTACCCGTACGCCGGCCATGGTGTGCTTCTCCTCGTTAGTGATGTGGCTTTGAAATATCCGGTCAGTAAAAGAGGCTCAGGTTCTTGACCAGCAGAGTAGCCATGTCGAACACCACCGTGCGACTGACGATCTGAAACCCATAGACGCTGTCGGCTTGACGCAGGCGGTCGAACCGTCTGCCGATGACAGAATCCTGGTGTCGCTCGCTGCTGGTGCGGTAGACATGGAAACTCGACTGGACGTCGAATTCGTTGTCCCGCTCGGTGGTATGTGCCCGCACGTTGCTGATCAGATGTCGCGTGCGCGAGGGCGGCGTCTCCGACCAGGCCATGTTGGTATGCAAGCGGTTCACGCGCTCACCGAGCATTTGCAGGTTCTCGTCGAAATGCGCGGCCGTGCCGGGCGGGTACATCTCGCGATCCATCTCGCGCGCCAAACGGTTCTCGCGCACCGGTGCCCAGTAGTGAACGTCCGGCGCCATCAGGGCCAGCCAGTCGTGGAATTGCCAGGCATCCAGCAGTTCAGCCTCGGCATAGAGAAACTGCTCGATGTCGTAGGCTGCCTGCAGGGGAACGTTGACCGGTGCCAGGTGTTCCTGGCGCTGAAACAGGTGCACGACCTTGGCTTGCTCGCTCATGTTCGGCCCCCTGGCTCAGGCGGCAAACGAGTCGGATTTTGCCGGCGCCGCGGTGGCGCTGCGTTCGTCGTCCTCACGCTGTTGCTTCCGCCGCGTCAGGTCTGGCCAGGGCGTGCCCGACATGATGTCGATATAGTGCCGGTACAGGCCACGGGCGCCTTCTTCAGCGTACACATGGGGCACCGTGCGCCCTGGCAGGCCGTCCGCGTCGTAACGCGCGCGCCCCAGCATTTGCTTGTAGATGAGCGGAACCTTGCGCGCCATGTAGCCGCGCAGGATGCGCTGTTCTTCTTCCCAGTTGACGGCGTCATCCTGCTCGAACATGCCGGCGGGGCTGAAGGTGCGCAGCAGATCCAGGCGGATCGCCTCCTTGACCTCGGCCGGTGCCGCTACCGGTGCCATCGACCAGGCCCAGATTTCCATCTCGTTCGGGCCACGTGGATGGGTGACTCGGAACGTGTAATTACTGAGCATCATGAAGTTCGGAAAGATGTTGGCGTGCCCATGCGCCGTAACCCGTTGTGGTCCCAGACGCGCCGCGACCTGGTCCTTGGTGGCCTCCTGCCAGCGGTAGATGGTCTCGTTCATGACCGGCATGCCGCCAGCAAACCAGCCAGTGCCGTGGCCATAAGGGGACACGAACTGAAAGCCCGCCGGGCTGGCCAGCTGCCCGAGTTGTTTCATCGCCCAGTCTGGCGGGGGGCTGTTGGCGTCCACGGGAGTGGGCATCATCACCTGGAACGCCGACGCGTGGGATACCTCGCCGTGATACATGTCCGAAGTCGGCTGCTCCGCGTTGAATTTCCAGTTGGCGGGTAACACCCATTTGTGCAGGCCGACGATTTCGAGACCACCTTCGTAGCGGTCGATGTAGGCGTCGAAGTACCACGCGAAATCGCCCAGATACTCCTCGAACTCCGGTGCCGTGGTGTCCCAGGTGCCGAAAATGAAGCCTTTGTAATTCGCCAGCCTTACCTCGGTGGCACGGAATTGCGCACGGTCTTCGGCGTCGTAGATTTCCTCGCCGTGCGGGATGTTGATCACGCGGCCGTCCAGGCCGTAATTCCAGCCGTGGAACGAGCACATGAAATTGCGCGCGTTGCCGGTGTCCGCCCGGCACAGGCGCATGCCGCGGTGACGGCACTGGTTGAGGAACGCCTTGACGGTCCCGTCCGGCTGGCGCACCACAAGCACCGGATCCTCGCCGATATAGTTCTGGATGAAGTCGCCCGGTTGCGGCAGCATGGCGTCGTGCGCCAGGAATATCCAGGAGCGGGCGAAAACCTGCTCAAGCTCCTGCGCGTAGATTTCCGGACTGTGAAAAATCTCGCCACGAATCAGGCCGCGGTCCGGATCGATCCATTGTGAAACGTCCATGCTTCTCCTCCTTCCAGTCCAGTCGCTGCATTATCCTTTACGAGCGTTCAGTGATGGTAGGGGCCAGCAAACTGGGGTGTCAATTTGCGCCGTGACCCCGGCGGTGAACTGCAACACAACGGAGGGCAGCTACCGATGACCGATCGTGACGCCCGGCCAACGGCCGGGTGGGATGAGGAGTTCGACTGGATCGTGGTTGGCAGCGGGGGCGGGGGCATGACCTCGGCGCTGACCGCCCATCACCACGGCCTGCGCAGTGTGATTATCGAGAAATCCGCGTACGTCGGGGGCAGCACGGCCCGCTCCGGCGGCTGCGTATGGATTCCGAATAACTACCTGGCGCTCGAAGGCGGCCTGCCGGACAGCGAGGAACTGGCCAAAACCTACATGGCCGCCACGGTTGGCGACCGCACGCCGGCCGCCCTGCAACAGGCCTACCTGAAATACGGGCCTGAAATGATTCGGTTTCTGCGCGACCACAGTGAGATGCGGTTCGAGTGGAGCAAGGGCTATTCGGACTACTATCCGGAAGCACCGGGCGGCTTTGCCGATGGCCGTGCTCTGGAGCCGGTGCCCTTCGATGGCCACCAGCTCGGGTCGAACTTCAGATACCTGCGCCCGCCGGTAATGCCCGGCCTGCGCTACACCTCGATCAGTCTGCGCGCGGCGCAGATCATGGGCGGCATGCGCAGGCATTGGAGCGGTCGCCGCCAGCTGCTGAAAACGATGTATGACACAACTCGCAACATCCTGACCCGAAAGGCCATGCTGACCATGGGGCAGGGCATCGCCGGGCGGCTGTATCACTCGGTATTGCGCGCCGGCATACCGGTGGAACGCAATACGGCGCTCACGCGGCTGATCCAGGAAGATGGCCGCGTGCTTGGCGTGGAAGTGACGCGCAATTTCAAGCCGCGCCGCTACCGGGCCACGCGTGGCGTGCTGCTGGCCGCCGGCGGTTTTGCCCATAACCAGGCCATGCGCGATCACTACCACCCGCAGCCGTCGCAGGCCGCTTGGTCGATTGCAGTTGAGAGCGATACCGGTGATGGTATCCGCGCCGGTCAAGCGGCCGGCGCGCGTCTGGATCTGATGGAGGACGCCTGGTGGGGACCGGTCAGCCAGGTCGGTGGCCAGCGCTATCCGAATTTCAGCGTCACCGAGCGCTCAACACCCGGCGCCATGGTAGTGAACAGCCTGGGCGAGCGCTTCGTGAACGAGGCGGCGCCGTACTCGGACGTGGTTCACCGCATTCACGAACTGCACAACAGTGGCGGCGTATCGCACGTGCCGTGTTGGATCATCCTGGACCGCGCCAACCGTAATTCGTATATGTTGGGTCTTGCGATGCCGGCACTGCCCTTGCCCAGGAAGTTCTTCGAGCACGAGGATTTTTTCAAGGCGCCGAGCCTGGAGGCGCTGGCGCAGCAAATCGGCGTGCCGGGCGACCGGCTGCTGGCATCGGTACGCACATTCAACGCCTACGCCGAAAGCGGCGTCGATGCCGATTTTCACCGCGGCGAGAGCGCCTACGACCGCATTTTCGGCGACCCGCACTTTCGCAACCCGAACCTGGCGCCGCTGATCAAGCCGCCGTTTTACGCCGTAAAGCTTTACCCCGGCGACATCGGCACCCGCGGCGGTCTGGTGACCAACGCGTTGGCGCAGGTACTGGATCAGGACGGCGGGGTGATCCAGGGCCTGTGGGCGACCGGCAATAGCATGGCCTCGGTCATGGGGCATTCATATCCCGGTCCGGGGGCCACGATCGGGCCTTCGATGACCTTTGGGTACGTCGCTGCCCTGGCGGCGGCCGGCAAGATCCCTGCCGAGGGGCCGGCGTAGGCGCGTTTCAACCGTGCTGTAGCTCGTAGACCTGGTACTCGATACCGCCGGGGACCACGCGGCCCTCACCCACGGCCAGGAGCTGGTTGAGCCATTGGTACCGCGGATCCCCGGTCTCGAAGCGTAAATGGGTCATCAGGTACAGTTCGCCAATACGGGTTTCGCCGCCGCCCGCCGTTGCCTGGCCGAAGCGCGCATTCAGCTCCAGAAGCCCGCTGTAGGTGACGTAGATATTCGCGCCGTCGTGGGTTTCCAGGACGATTCTTACGTCAACCCGGCCCATGCCGGTCGGATCGACCAGTATCCAGTCAGCGCCGCTGGCGTGGATGCGCCCGGTCAGGCGCTCGCCATCGAACGACCCGCCCGTGATGTTGGCCACCATGCGCAGCCCGGTCGGTGTGGGTCCGACCTCGATTGGCGCGGCGACGTCGACGTTGAAGCGCATCAGCGCGGTCAGTTTCATATCATCGCGTCCGGGTTGATTGCCGCTGCCGCGCTAAGGTCTGGTCACGCGTGATCAGGCCAGCGCTGCTTCGATGTCGGACTCGATTTTTTCCGGTTTGGTGGCCGGTGCGTAACGTTTGAGCACCTGCCCTTCGCGTCCCACCAGGAACTTGGTGAAATTCCATTTGATGCGCTCGCTGCCGAGCACGCCGGGCGCCTGCGCCTTGAGCAGCCGATACAGCGGGTGGGTGCCATCGCCGTTGACCTCGATTTTCTCGAACATGGGAAAGCTGACGTCGTAGCGGGTACTACAGAAACTGGCGATCTCCTGCGCGTCGCCCGGCTCCTGTTTGCCGAACTGGTTGCAGGGAAAGCCCAGAATCTCGAAGCCGCGATCCTTGAATTTGCGGTAGACCTGTTCAAGCGCCTCATATTGCGGGGTGAAGCCGCACTTGCTCGCCGTGTTGACGATCAGCAGTGCCTTGCCGTTGAACTGGTCCAGCTTTACGGCGGCGCCGTCCAGCTGTTTCGCTTCGACCTTGTAAATGTCAGCCATCGTGGTTTCTCCTGGCGGGTTGTTCAGTTCCACGGGTCAGTGCCGCGAGCGGGTGCCGGCTCGGGCGGCGGCACGCCGGCTATTCAACCACGTTGCGCCGACGTGCAGCGCTGGGGCAGGCGCCACCTGGACCGAATCAGGGTGTGGCCAGAAACCCTGGGGGCGACGCGGCATCTCAGGCGCTGCGCTTCAGTTTGACTCCGACGCGCGCGACCTTAACGACATTGCCCTGGGTCTGGACAATTTCGACCGGATAGCCACCCAGTAACAGGCTGGTCGCCGGTGTGGGGATGTTTTCCAGGTGCTCCAGGATGGCGCCGTTGAGGGTCTTGGCTTCGGTGAGAGGCAAATCCCACCCCATGCTGCGGTTCAGCTCGCGCACGCTGGCGCTGCCGGCCACCAGGCATGAGCCATCCGGCTGCGGGTGTACGTCGGCCATGGTGGCGGTCGGGGTGTCCGAGAACTTGCCGATGATCTCGCCCAGAATGTCCTCCAGGACAATCAGACCAACGGTATCCCCGTATTCGTTGACGACCAGGGCAAAGCGTTCGCGGTTGGCCTGAAATTGCAGCAATTGCTGCGTCAGGGAAGTGCCTTCCGGGACGTAATAGGGTTCGTCCAACAGCGTTTGCAGGCGCTCGTGGTCGAACTTGCCGTCGGCGAGCAGATGCGTGACCCGGCGCAGGTGCAGCACGCCCAGTACCTTGTCCAGAGAACCTCGGCACACCGGCATGCGTGTGTGTGGGCTGTTGATCATTTGCCCCAGCAGGTCCGGCCAGGGATCGTCGAGGTCCAGATAACGGACCTCGCCGCGCGGCGCCATGACGTCTTCCACCACCACGCTTTCCAGGTCAAGCAGGCGCAGCAGCATGCCGCGGTGACGCGGCGCGAAGTGATGGCCGGCTTCGAACAGCAAGGTCTTGAGCTCGTCGCGGGTGAGCGGGTTGTCGCCGCTGTCGCGCGGGTGCACGCCCAGCAGGCGCAACAACCCGGTGGAGAAGAAGTTGACCACCAGCACCAGCGGCAGCAGGACAGCCATCAGCGCCGACAAATAGTAGCCGGCGATGAATGCGAGCCGTTCCGGGTGCAGTGCGGCGAGCGTCTTGGGCGTTACCTCGGAGAAGATCAGAAGGGTGATTGTGAGCAGTACCGCGCCGATCGCGATGCCGGCCTCTCCCCACAGCCGCAAGGCAATCAGCGTGGCGGTCGACGAGGCAAGCACGTTGACAAAGTTGTTGCCAAGCAGCACCAGGCTGATCAGCCGGTCGGGTTGTCGCAGCAACTCTTCGACCCGGCGCGCTCCGGGATGGCCCACGCGCGCAAGGTGTCGCAGGCGGTAGCGATTGATCGCCATCAGGGCGGTTTCGCTGCCCGAGAACAGCGCGGATAGCGCCAGCATCAAAACCAGCACCGCAAACAGCAGTGCCAGGGGTACTTCGTCCAAACGAAACTAGACCTTCGGTAGCATAAAGACGGTCTGATCATCGACAGCCGGCGCCCCGGCTGTCAAGGAGAAGTTTCCTGGGTCAGGCGACACCGGTTGCCGGCCGGGCGGCATCACGGCCAGGCGAAGACCGGACCGGTAGTGCTCTGCGGCAGCGTCGGTCTGGCCGGTATTTTGAAGCAGTTCGGCAAGTTCGAGGTGGCCTTGTGGGTCTGGCTTGAGCAACAGGCTGCTCTCGAAATACGCCTGCGCTCGCGCCCATTGCCGGGCGCGCAGGGCCAGTCGACCGAGCGCCAGCAGCAACTCGGGATCTTTCGGGTGCTTCGCAAGCCAGTGCTCGGCGCGCGCAAGTTCGCGCTCGATCTCATTGCCGGAAAAATGCCCGAACTCGGTGACTGCTGCGCCCTGCCAGTCGCTGTTCAGAAGCCCGACCAGGGCTTCCTGAGCGGCGTCCTGGCGACCGGCGCGGCGCAGGGCTTTGGCGTATGCCAGTTGCGCCGAGCCTTCGCGACGCACTCGGCGCGGCAGCTGCGGCCAAAGCAGATCCGGCACCTCGCTGCCGGCCAGCTGCCGGCTGGCGCAGTCAAGCTCCTGGCGGTTGGCTTCCGTGGCGTCGATTACGCCGGCCCGCCGCAGGCGCGGGATGGTTTCCCCGAGGACTTGCCAATCGCCACGCTGGCGGGCAAGTTCGGCTTCGAGTTGCAGCAGGCGTGGGCTGCTATGACCACCCAGGGCGTGCAAGGTGGCGGTGGCCCCAACCGCGTCTCCAGCCGCCAGCTGGGCGCTGGCCTGCAGCCAGGCAATGGCCGTGCCGGCCGCGGGCGCGGCGGCGCGGGCCGCCGCATATTCACGCTCGCGGGCCAGGTTGTCGCCGCGCAGTTGCGCCAGATGGGCCAGCGCCAGGGCATGCAGTTCGGGCGCGCCAGCCGCCCGCCGTCCTCGCTGGAGTGTTTTTTGCGCCTGTGGGTAGTTGCCTTCCAGCAGCGCCAGCAGGCCGGCCGAAAGATCGGCTTCCGCCTGCTGGCGTCGGCGCATCTGGCGTGTCAGGCGCCGACGCGCCAAGGCCTGGCGGGTGCGGTAGGTGCTGCCAAGTAGCCAGTGCAGCACGCCAAACAGAACCAGCAGCAATACCAGCGCCAGCAGCAGGCTGCGGATTTCCAGCCGCCAGTCGGACCAGGCCAACAGCAGGTACCCCGGCTGCCCAGCCAATTTGCTCGCGGCCAGCACTCCGGCCGAGGCCGCCAGCAGCAGCCAAAACAATCGCCTCATGGGAGGCGGTCTGCTGCCGTTGTGCGGCGCAGGGTGGCGAGTTGTTCCTGTGGGCCGGACAGATCGGGCAGCGGCGGGCGCAGTTCCAGACCCGCCAGACGCCGCACCGTGGCCAGCGCGTCGGCGACGGCAGGTTCGCTGGTATCCAGGTACGCCGAGGCCCAGGCTTCAAGATCGCCAAGGTCGCTCTGCGCGGCGGCGGTGTCCCGTCGCCGCAGGGCATATTCAGCGGAAGCGAGTTTAAGAGCGAACTGCTGGCGCAGGTATTGCGCTTCCTGAGGACGCAGCAGCGGCTGGACCGGGCTCCCTACCCGCTGCAGCACAATGACATCGCCGAGTTGTTGCCACGCATGCTGCAACGCGCCCCGCCAGCCAGGGGGGCGGGCTTCGCTGGGCAACACGCCGGGTTCGCGCAGTGGCGCGGTCTGCAATACCTTGGCGGCCTGGGCGAGTTCCTCCGCCCATGCGCTGGTGTCCGGAATCGTCACTGAACGCAGTTGCGCGCGTAACGCATCAATGCTGGCTCGCAAGCTGTCACTGCCTGACACCGGCGTCAGGGTGGCACTGGCCAGATCGAGCGCCAGCGTGGCCCGGGCGGGATCGTAATCGAGCTGCGCCGCCCGTTGCGCGGTACGCAGCAGGTAGTCAGCCTCCGCCAGCGCCCATTGGGTGAGGCGCTCCGGTCCTAACTGGTTGATCCGGGCGGCCAGGCCCCGGCTGCGACCTTCGAGGGCAGACAGGTCGTCACTGGCGGTTGCTTGCCAGGTACTGAGAGCCTCAAGCTGATTGGCCAGGCGTGCTTGAGTGGCTGCTTGCGTTGTCAGTGTTACCTGTAGTGGTCGCCAGACGGCTACCACAGCGCTGACCAGGCCGAGCGCCAGCAGCAGGGCAAGAATGAACCAGCCGGCACGCCAACTGGATTTCGATTTTGGTCGGGCTTCTGCAGCGTCGCCGGGCGCAGCGGATGCTTCGGGATTTATAGTCGTGTCGGTCGGCACAGGAGCAAATTTGGTTATTTCGGTTACCCGCCGCTGAGGCGGTTTGCGCGGGAGGCGCCGGCTTGCGCGGGCTGCGGCAGGAGACTGACCAGTTCTTCGAGCGCATGGCGGTAGACCTCGCGCTTGAAGTTGACGATGTGTTCCAGCGGCGTCCAGTAATCCACCCAGCGCCATGCGTCGAACTCAGGTAGGCCCGAGGCATCGAGCCGGATGCGTTCCTCGTCTGCCGTCAGGCGCAACAGGTACCACAGCTGCTTTTGGCCGATGCAGGGGGGGCGATCAC
>CAZZHF010000027.1:0-15722 GCA_964653545.1 uncultured Gammaproteobacteria bacterium
CAGTAGGACATCTGCCCCCAGGGCAGCAGGTAGCCCATGAAGGCCTCGGCCATCAACAACACATAGATGACCATGCCGAACAGCCACACCAGCTCGCGCGGGCCCTTGCCCGAACCGTAGATGATGCCCCGGAACATGTGCAAATAGACCACGACGAAGAACATCGACGCGCCGGTCGAGTGCAGGTAGCGGATCAGCCAACCCCAGCTGACATCGCGCATGATGTATTCGACCGAAGCGAACGCCAGCTCCTCGGAGGGCTTGTAATGCATGGTCAGGAAAATGCCGGTAATCACCTGCAATGCCAGCAGCGCCAGCGCCAGCGAGCCGAAGAAATACCAGAAGTTGAAATTCTTGGGCGCGTAGTACTGGCCGACGTGATCATCCCACCACTGAAAGATCGGGAAACGGTCATCTATCCAGCGCGCGAGCCCGGAACTGCGATTGGACATTACACGGTCTCCTGGTCTTCGCCGATGACGAGCACGGTATCGCTCAGGTACCGGTACGGGGGGACCGGCAGATTCAGCGGAGGCGGCAGGCCCTTGAAAACCCGCCCCGCGAGGTCGTAGCGTCCACCGTGGCACGGGCACAGAAAACCACCCTTCCAGTCGGCGCCGATATCGGGCGCGGCGACCTCTGGCCGATACTTGGGCGAGCAACCCAGGTGCGTGCATACCCCCAGCAGAACCAGATATTCCGGCTTGATCGAGCGCTGTTCATTGGCGGCGTAACCGGGCTGATCGGACTGCGCCGACTCCGGATCGCGCAACTCATCCGGCGGCACTTTGGCCAGGTTCTCTAGCTCCTCTTGTGTGCGGCGCAAAACCCACACCGGGCGCCGCCGCCACTCGACCACCATCAACTCGCCGGGGGCCAGCTTGCCAATGTCCACTTCCACCGGAGCACCGGCAGCCTGGGTTTTGGCGCTCGGCTGCATGCTGGACACGAACGGCACCGCCGCCGCGGCCAGACCGACCCCTCCCAGCGCCCCAGCCGTCCCGGCCAATAGCCGGCGGCGCGCGGGATCTACCGCATCGTTTGCCATGATCACGTTCCCTTGAAGGCGGGCCAGCGCTGCCCGCGTTGTGCTGCAATCGCCCCAGGCACAGCCGGCGAGCACCGCTATTGTTCGTAGCGAAGACCGGCGAAACCCGTAGGAGCATGTGAAAGCCGCGGTATTGTGCCAAACGCGGCCCAGGGACGCCAAGCACCGGCCCTGGTGGTGCCCCACCAGACAGACCTGACCAGGCACCCCTGCTAGCATGTGGGCCGCTCGTTTTGGAGGCCACGCATGCTGATCAGCCGCAATCTTGCACGTTATCTGCTGCAAGCGGCAGTGTTCGGCGCGGCGGTCGGCGTGGCCATCACGCTGTTGTTGCCGCGCTCGCCAAGCCCGCCCCCGGTGCCCGTAATCGCGCCGGTCGCCACCGGGGCGCAGGCGCCGCCAGTCAACAGCTTCGCCCCGGCGGTCGAGCGCGCGGCGCCGGCGGTGGTCAACATCTACAGCACCAAGGTCATCACTCGCGGTTACAACCCGCTGCTTGACGACCCGCTGTTCCAGCGCTTCTTCGGCCGCGCGCCGGTGCCCCGGCAGCGGCTGGAATCCAGTCTCGGCTCCGGTGTGGTGCTGGACGGGCGCGGCTATATCGTCACCAACCATCACGTGATCGCCGATGCCGATGAGATCGAAGTGGCCTTGCGCGATGGCCGCAGCGGCCACGCCGAGCTGGTCGGCAGCGATCCGGAGACTGACATTGCACTGCTGCGGATCACGCTTCGGGACGTTCCCAGCATCGCGCTCGGAGATGTCAACCAAGTACATATCGGGGACTTGGTACTCGCCATTGGCAATCCGTTTGGCGTCGGCCAGACCGTGACCCTGGGCGTGGTCGGCGCAATCGGACGCGAAGCCCCGGACATCAGCACGGTCGGCGATTTCATCCAGACCGACGCGGCGATCAACCCCGGCAATTCGGGCGGCGCGCTGGTCGACGCCGCCGGCGAACTGGTCGGTATCAACACCGCCATCTATAGCCGCAGCGGCGGCTCCGAGGGTATTGGCTTCGCAGTCCCGGTAAACCTGGTTCGCGACATTACCGCGCAGTTGTTGGCTCACGGCGAAGTGCTGCGCGGCTGGCTGGGGTTCGAACTACAGGAACTAACGCCCGCGCTCGCCGCCTCGCTCAACCTTGAGGCGCAAACCGGCGCGCTGGTGGCCGGGGTGTACCGCGGCTCCCCGGCGGCCAAAGCCGGCATTCAACCGGGCGATCTGCTGCTGGAAATCCAGGGGCGACCGATGCGTCGTGCCCGCGAAGCTCTGGCGGCGCTCGCCGCCCTGCCCCGTCAGCAGGAAGTAACGCTGACCCTGCAACGCGCCGGCAGGCAGCTGGAAACGCGCGCGACGACCATCTCCCGCCCCAAATAGATCCCCGCCGGCCTCGCCGCCTGTCGGACGTGGCTGATCGTAGTGAGCATGCCGGAAAAACGCGGAGAAATTTTCACGATTTTGACCGGCATGGTGGTTCCATGTTCGAAAAAATCGGGGAAATCTGGACCGTCCTCCCTCCTGCGCAGTAAATCAGCCCCAAGTCCGACAGGCTGTCAGGCGCCGAAACCATAAAACCGCGCCGCCGACTTACCGACAATAGCGTCCAGAACCGGCCTTGCGATATCCGTACGACCCAGCAGCTTGGCCAGTTCGCGCGCGTATTCCTCGTACTCCAGCTCGTGCGGAAAATCGCTGGCGTAGAGCACGTTGTTGTCGCCCACGGCGCGCAGGCCAGCGTCCAGGAAGCGTTCGTTCGGTTCGCAGGTAACGTAAATGCGCCCCTCGGCCAACACCTCCTGCGGCGAGCGGTCGGCAGCCAGCATCTGCGGGGCAAGCCCTTTGAACACGCCATACATGTATTGCAAACGGTCGGACATGTAGGCGATCCAACTGGAGCCGGCCTCGAAAAAGCCTGCCCGCAAGGTCGGGAAGCGCTCGAACGTGCCGCCGTAAAGCATGGCGTTCAAGTGGATCAGCAGCGGCAGCGGATGATGCAGCGGCATGGTGCCGCCGAACGGCTTGAGCATCTGCAGCACGTCGAGGCCATGATTGCTGCCGCCGTGCAGTACCACCGGCACGTCAAGGCGCTGGGCCTCGGCAAAGATCGGGTCAAAGCGCGGGTCACCGTAGGTCACTCCCAGGTGCGAGACCGACGGCAGCAGCGCGGCAACGAACCCGAGTTCCGTCACCGTCGTGCGCAGTTCCTCGACCGCCGCGGGGATGTCCTGCACCGGCAGCAGCGCCACAGCCTTCAGGCGGGCGTCCGGCTCAAGGTGTGTGGCGTGCAGCCAGCGGTTATAGGCACGCGCGATGCGGACCGCCCAGTCCGGGTTCTCGATGATGCCGTGGCCCAGCCCCGCGGTCGGGAACAGCACCGAGGCCTGGATACCCGTGGCGTCCAGGAACTCGCCCCAGCGTCGTGCGTCGGTGGCCTGCCAGCGCAGCGGATCGGTGAGCGCATGCCACCCATCCAGCCAGGGCAGCGGGCTGACCATGCTGCCGGCGAGCCGCGCGCCCTTGAGGGGGCCGTCAAGGAAATCGTACAGGCCATCGAAGTCCTCGATGACGTGGCCGTCAGCGTCGATGATTGTCTGGGTCATGGTGCGTCTTCTCTGGCTGTGGTAACCGGGCCGGTTGGGATGCCATTGTGAACCCGATGCCCCGACCCTGCCGACGCCATGGAACTGTGTTTCGTGCCGGTGTCACCGGTGATCTGTGGCAGGGATGCCGCCCGCCAGTGAGCCCCGCCCAGCTGCGGTCAGTCACTCTCGCCCGTGGCCGCAACCACGGAAAGCGAGGCCAAAGCTCGATTCATGCCCTGGCGGCGTTGCTCGGCCGCCAGGGCAAACAGGTCCGCCAACTGGCCAACGTTGTGCTGAATATTAAACAGCCGCTCGGCTTTGCGCTGGCCGGCTTCGGCGCAGCGGTCGCGCAATGCGACATCGACAATAAAACGCCGCATGGCGACCGCCAGGCTGGCACCGTCCTTCTGGGGCACAAGAAGCCCCGTAACCTCGTGATCGACGATTTCGGTCACGCCCTCAAGGTCTGTGGAGACGACTGCTACCCGCAGCGCCATCGCTTCGAGCAGCACCGTTGGCAATGCATCGCGGTTGCCGTCCTGGCCAATAATGCACGGCAGGATCATCAGGTCGCTGTCCGCCACGGCTTCCAGGACACGGTCATGCGGCTGGCTTCCGAGCAGTTCGACCACGTCCCCGACTTCAAGGCGATCGATGGCCGCACGCAAAACCGCCTCCCCTTCGCCCCGACCGATGATTTGGCACTGGAAAGGCAAGCCCTGGGCTTTGAGCAGGGCGCAGGCCTCTATCAGATACAAAAATCCCTTCTTCTCGACCAAACGCCCAACCGATATCAACCGGGGCACCTTGCGATGCGGGCGAGCAGCAGCAACCGAGCGGATCTCACTCAGACTGTCCAGGCGAACGCCGTTGTAGATACGCCGAAGCTGATCCGTGCCCGAGCCGAGCGTGCGCAGATGACGCAGGTTCTGATCAGTCACCGTCACGGCAAATGCGGCACGTTGCAGGGCTTCGGCCAGCAGCGCCCCGTCAGCGCTCTGGTGATAGATGTCCTTGGCGTGAGCGGTGAAACTGAAGCTGATGCCTGAGCACAGATGCGCAAGCAGTGCCGCACGCGTTGCCGACGTCGCAAAGTGCGCGTGGAGGTGGTCGACGCATCGTTCCTCGGCCATCCGGGCGATAAGCGCCCCATGCAGGAGGGTGCGCAGGCTGTCCCGATCCGCGGCAGCCAGGGCATGGGCGAAGGCAGCGCCAAATCTGCGCTCGTCGATGGGATCCGCCCGATACAGCCCCCGCGTGGCCTCCCAAACCTCGGCCAGGTTGGCGCGCGGCAGATAGGTGATTTCGGCCCGAAGACGTGACAGTTCCGCATGAAAGCGCGGCTCGGTCGGCGGCATCAGGGAAAATATTTCGACTTCTACACCCTGCGCTTCCAGCTCCAGCAGCTCGTTCAGGACGAAAGTCTCCGACAACCGCGGAAACATCTTCAGGACATAGCCAATTCGTATACTCATCACACTGTCTCCTTGCCCGGCGGTTCGCCAACACATTGATCCTGGAACCGCCATGGAACATCAATCATGGTCACCTGGGGGTCCATCAATCGAACTGGGCCCGACCTTCCCGGACCTGCCGCGCAGGCCGGGCCGGACTGCCACAGCCAGGGGGTTCGGCGAGGTCAAGCAGACGGGTCACAACCCCGGACCAGGTGTGGTCTCGCTCCACGGTGGCGCGCGCGGCCTGACCCAGGCGCAGGCGCAGCGCCGGCTCGCGGTTCAGGCGCGCGAGCGCCTGCGCCAATTCCCCGGCATTGCCAGGTGAGCACAGCAAGCCGTTCAGGTTATCTTCGATCAGGCCACTGAGTTGACCGATGCGGCTGGCCACGACCGGCAAGGCGGCTGCCATGTATTCGTACACCTTCAGCGGCGAGAAATAGAACGTCGACGTCTGCGGATAAGGTGCCACCGCCACGTTCATGGACGCCAGCAGTCCCGGGATCTGCGCGGGCGCCACGGCGCCGGTCAGAATGGTGGCCGGGTCTGCCCCGCGGGCCCGCAGCCGTGCCTCGAGCGCTGAGCGTTCCGGACCATCCCCGACGATCAGCAGGCGAACGTTCGGAACCTGTTTGCGCAATTCCAGAAAGGCGTCTGCCAGCACGGGCAGACCATGCCATGGCTTGAGCGTGCCGACAAAACCCACCGTGAAGGTGCCCGGCGCCGCCGCCAATGCCGGCTCAAGACCGGGCTCGAAACGCGCGACATCAACGCCATTGGGCACCACCCGCACACGGCCGCGTGCCTGGGGGTAACGTTCCAGGTAGTCAGCGACCTCCTCGGAAACAGCCGCCAATATGCGCGCTGCGCTGAAGGTCCGCAGCGCCGCCTGCTCGGCCGCAGGTCGATCGACCAGTCCCCTGTGAGCCGCCTGCTCGTCGACGAGCGGGGCGTTCACTTCGAGCACGCCCGGCACGCCGGCGGCTTGCGCGTACTCCATGCCGGCAAAGCTCCACAGGGCGCAACGCTCGTAAACCATCGAGTACGGACCCTCGCGCTGGAGAGTGGCTCGAACCTGCGTGTTGGCCGCCAGTGCCGCCTGTTCCCGCAACGCGCGGTCCGCCTTGGGAATTGACGGCAGCTGAACGACGCGAACAGCTTCCAGTCCTGGCGGAGCCTGGCCACCCAGCACGGTGGTGAACAGGTCGACCGCGTGGCCTTTCGCGAGAAAGCCGCGGATCACTTCCTGCACATGAACGGAGCAACCTTTCTGTCCAAACGGCGGCACGCCCGCGTCGGTATTCACATAGGCAATTCGCATCGTCGGTCCACGTTTAACCTCCGCCTGGGCTGGCATTCGCATCAGGCAGTCCCGTTGCTGGACGCGATCGGTCCGCCGCCTGGCCGCAATGCCTGAACATGGCGCTCAGCCAGCTCCAACAAGGCGAGCGTGGTCCAGCGTCGTTCCGGAATCTGTGTGCTGATCGAGACGTGACGAGCCAGGGTCAGCGCCACATAGACGTGGACTCGCGCGAGGTCACCGGACACGCTGGCGAAGCGTTCCAGCATGGCCGCGATCTGGCCCGACAAGGCACCGGCGTCACCGCGCAGCCTCAGACCCTGCTCGATCAGGTGGGCGATGAAGTTCCCGACATCGAGGGCCGGATCACCCTGCGCGTACAGATCGAGGTCGACAAGGTAAAGGCGACTGCCGTCGACCAGCACCTGGTCGGGGTAGAAATCCCGATGCACGTTGGCCCAGCGTGCTTCACCCATGTCCGCCGCGACCCGCTCACAGGCCTCCAGAAGTCCGCTGAGGCGGGGCTCCAAAGTCGGGTACACACGTGCGACCTCCGCCAGTCGCGGGCGCAGAATGCCCAGTTCGTCGGCCATCGTGTGCGTACGCGGGGCTTGCACGCCGACCCGATGCAGTTTGTGGATGGCGTCGGTGATACGCCGCGCCAGCTCGACCCCGTCTTGGCCAGCAAGCAGGGACGTGGCAACCGCCCCGGGCACCTTGCGTTGCAGCCACAGGTGCAAGGCCGGCACCAGCGCCACTGGCTCGGGAATGGATACGCCATCCTCGGTTTGGTCATCGAATCCGTTGCGCCACAACGCCTGGAGACAGGCGAACATTTTCGTGTCCGAGCCGCGCGCCCTGACTTTGCCGACCAGGGTAAGCGCTTCAACTATCCGCCCAGACCGTATGAGATCAAGGTCATACTCGACCAGGCACCGGCGTGCCGGCTTATGGCGAATCACCCGGATAGCCTGGATCTGGACCAGAGCGCCACCGGAGAATTTCGCAAGCGCGTGACGAAATTCACGAGAGGCTGTTTCAGGGTCGAGCGCATGTTTGAGAAACGGCATGGCCGGATCGCGATCTACGCCGTAGGGGTCATCAACCTGCGTGGGCTTGCCTGGCGGCGCCGGACCTGTCGCTCGCACCTTCACGGGCGCCGCCAGCTGGGCCGCCCGCTCAAGCAGCGCGGTCATCGTTGCGGGCCAATCCGGATCACGGTACCGGAACTGCTCAGGCGCTACACGCAGCAATGCAGCAGCCGTATGCAAACGCACGCTGGCAGGGCTGGGGCCTCCGCCCATTGCCGCGTAGCCGGCAATGAACGCAGCGCTGAGGTGTTCCAGGGCGGCCCTGTCGATGCGGCCGGTCAGGTAGTCGCGCTCCAGATGGGCGATGAAGGCGCCCAGGTCGTAAGCCGGATCGCCGATACCCGCACGGTCAAAATCCAGAACGCCGACCCGTTCGCCGTGGATCAGCGCTTGTGCGGGGTGGAAGTCGCCGTGCAGCGGGCGTAAAACCGCCGGTGACAGCGACTCCAGTCCCTGGGCCAGTCGCTGGGCCAGATCAGCAGACCGCGCTGCCAGCATCGGGCAGATGGTGGAGATCGCCTGCGCTGCCGAAGCCAGCTGTGCAACGCCCGGCATAGGACCCAAAGACGCCGGATCCGTGAGGTCGTGCAGCTCAGCCAAGGCCTGTCCGACACGTCGAAAGCCAGCCTCCCGCACGCTGGAGCGACCCGCCATATCGCGTAACACAGTGCCCGGCAACCATTCAAAGATCTGGATTCGGCGACGCGGTTCGAGCGCCACACACCGAGCCACGGCGAGTATCGATCCCTGCGCATATAAGCGCCTTTGGGTGGGGACAGGTACCGGGGTAGACGCGGCGTACGCACGCACGACCAGCGCTGGCCCCTGTGGTGTCAGCACGGCGCCCACATAGCGTCGCTTCGGCTTGTAGGACAGCCGCTCCAACCGCGTACCGTGCAGATCGTGACGACCCGGCAACACAGAACGAAGGAGCTTCAGTCGCTTCTCGGCCCGGACAAGGTACTTCAGCCCCGGTATCTGTTCATCGTTTGGACACGCAGCCACGACCAGTGCGTGCTCTGGAAATACCAACTGGCCCGGGCCCAGTGGACCGGTTGTACTCGACTTTTGCGAGGCGCTTGTTAACTTGTCACCCGCAGCCGGCCCATACGCATGCAGGTAAGCATCGACCTGCTCGTCGCCAAGCTGCAATTCGCATGTTGCAAGGCAGCTCATGCCCGACTTGTAACGTAGATAGGTAACCCGGGCGGCCTGCAGATCGACCCCAGGCAGGGCCCGGCGCAGGGTCGCCAGCAGTGCATCGGCGTCCAGCACCAGCGCCAGGCCGGGAATCGCCCGATCGCGCTCGACCAGCGCGCGGTCAGCCGGGGACAACATGAACGTCCGGCGCCGCGACGCCCTGCTTGATGTCAACCGTTTCGAGCGCGTACTGCTGTGCGTAGCGGCCGTTCAGTTCCAGCAGTTCGGCATGGCTGCCGCGCTCCACGATCCGCCCGCCTTCCAAGTACAGAATAAGGTCTGCGGCCGCCGCCAACTGCAACTCGTGCGTTATTACGATCGTGGTGCGCCCACCGCGCAATTGTTGCAGCGCGTCGACCACTGCGCTTTCGCTGGTGTTGTCCAGGCCCGTGGTCGGCTCGTCCAGGAGCAGGATCGGCGCATCACGCAATGTCGCGCGGGCGATCGATATCCGCTGGCACTGACCGCGAGAGAACGTGACACCCCGCTCGCCCACCAGAGTGTCATAGCCGTCGGGGAGACCTTGGACGAATTCGTCGACGTGCGCCAGGCGCGCGGCCGCCTGGATCTGCTCAGGCGTGGCATCCGGCCTTCCAAGTGCGATGTTCTCGCCGACCGTGGCGGCAAACAGAAAGGGATCCTGAAGGACGACACTGATCTGTGCCCGTACAGAATCGACAGTGAAGCCACGAATATCCTGACCGTCGATCCGTACGCATCCGCGGCCCGGGTCATAGAGCCGCAACAGCAGGTTCGCGATGGTGGTCTTGCCGGCGCCCGACGGCCCGGCGAGCGCGACGAATTGGCCCGGGGCCACCTCGAAATCAATACCCACCAGACCCGGCCGACCTGGCTCATAATCGAAATGGACGTCCTCGAAACGCAGCTGCCCGCGAAACGGCGCCGCAGGACACGCACCAGGTTGGTCCCGCACCTCGGGCAGACGGTCGAAAAGCTCAAGCACCCGATCCCCGGCCGCCGCCGCACGAGTCAGTCGGGTGGTGTATTTGGCAAAATCGCGGGCCGGCCTGACAGCGCTCTTCAGGTAGGTGAGAAACAACACCAAATCCCCAGGCGAGAGCGTGCCAGCCATGACCAGGCGCGCCCCTTGCCACAGGGCAATGGCGGTTGCGAATGTCACAAAGACATCAACCGTGCGCTCCAGACCCGCGGCCAATTTGGCCGCCTGTGCGCCTTCCAGCAACCCCTTGTCATTCTGGCGGCCGAATCGCTGCGAGAACGATCCCTGCAGCGACAGCGCGTGCACCGCTTTCATTGATGTGATGGACTCGGCCGCCGTCGCCGCCATCGCGCCCTCGCGTCTGCGCTGCAAGCGCGCCGCGTCACGCAGACGCCCGTTAAGACGCGCGACGCGCAAGCCGAGAAACGGCAACGGCAGCATCACCAGCAGCGTGAGCTGCCAGTTCATCCACAGCATCAACCCAAGCATGCCCACCAACAGCATGAAACTGGCTACCAGCGGCAGGGCCGCCGTGACTGTCACCTCCTTGAGCAGATTGACGTCACTGGTAACGCGGACCAGCAGGTCGCCGGCCCTGGCCGTGTTGTAAAAGGACAGCGACAGGCGCTGCAGGTGGTTGTACAAATCACTGCGCACGCGGGTCAGCACCCGATTGCCAACCAGGGCAAAACCGACCGTCTGCGAATATTCCGCAAGCGCCCGCAGGCCGATGATCAGCACCAGGCCCCCGGCGCACCAGGTCAACAGCGATAAGGGATCCATGCGGTCAACCAGGGCAATGCCGGTCTGGCCACCGGTCGGCACCGCCACGATCACCCGATCCAGAACCAGCTTCAGCGGCCAGGGCTCGAGCATGCGCAGGAAAACCACGGCGCCCAAGGCGCCCATCGACCAGCCGACCAGCCCACGCTCCTTGCGCACGTAGGGGCTGAATCGCATCACGATGTGACGCAGGCTTGGGATTGCCTGGCGCAGGCCTGTTTTGGAACCTGCCATCAGTGTTCCCGCGATTGCCCTTGCGCCACGTCATTCAACCGGCTGTGTTCTTTATCCTGTGTCCCGTACATCGATAACGTATCCACTCAGAAGTTGTAATCAACATTGAGAAAGAAGGCATAGGCCATGCTGCCGGCCAGCGAACCGTAGGCGGCGCCCGCCCGAAATGCACTGACAACCGCTTCGATCTCGAACGGCTCCCAATCTTCCAGTCCAAGCACGATGTCGAACTCCTGACCGATGTCGGTGCTGCGCCCGTCTGGACTCGAACGGACACGCCCATTACGCAGGAAATCCGCCGCATGCACTTGCCGATAATGGTGATAAAGAAATTCAACTGAACTGGCGTCCCAGAAACTGAAACCCACGGCGGCGGTCGGAATATGCAGATTCGACAATTCCGGGTTTAACAACTCTCCGTAATAGCGAAATCGGTCGACACCGCCGAAACGCGCCTTATCGCCCTGCAAACCCGTCTGGCGGAAAGAACGGTCTGCGCCATGCCCCGGATTCCGGTCGCCGGAACCAAATGCATAGCTCAGGGTCAGCGTTGGCCTGGCGGGTAATTCCGCCTGCCAGCTGACGCCGCTTTCAAAGGCCCATCCGGATACATCGCGTTTCGCTCGGCTGTCCACAGCGCGGCGGTCTGGCCGGCCACTGACCCGATGGAAATCCAGCAATCGCTCATGGCCCCTTACCGCGGCGCCTTCTATCCAGTAATCGACCTCACCGTGCTGCGCAAAGTCGAGTTCCCCCGACAGACGCCCACCGGCCCATACCAAGGTGGCATCGCTGGGATCTTCGCGCCCCTTGGTGACCAGCTCACCAACACGCTGCCGCTCGGAGCGGTCATCGTGATACAGAAAAAAAGCATCGAGCCGATGATTTCGCGCCCAGCGCCAAGCGGTGTGTCCGAGCACTCGCAAAACGTCTTCCCGCTGCGGATCGTTACGATCCAGTTCGGTCGCAACGTCGCCCAGTTCCCGAGCCACTGAAAGCTCGGCGTGCCAATCCAGGGTGTTGTAATGAAAGCGCACCGCATCAAGGTCCTGATCCCACCACCAACTGCGCGGCTCGTAAAAATTCTGTCGACCTATCTGCAGGCTGAAATTACTGGCAAATAACTGGTCCAGATACAGCCACATCTCGCCGCGTTCGAGCGAGCGTTCGAATTTCCGACTCTTGTCCTGCGCATAGACCTCGGCCTCGTACAGCACCTTACCCTCCAGAAACACGAGGGCTCGATCGTTCAGGGGATAGGCCAATTCGATCTGGAGCTCCTGGTCAATGCGGGCAACATCGTCCAATTTTTGGGGATTCAGGGCCAAATCCTTCAGATACCTGGATTGTGTTTTCAGCTCGCCGCCGATCGTGAGCGGGCGACCCAACACGGATGTCGAGAACTGGTCGGACGGGCGTCTTTCGTCAGGTCGGCGAGTCAGGGAGGCACCGTGAAGGTTCTTCACCGCACCGCTTGGCACCTCAACTGGAACGCCCATCAGGGTCAAACCCGACGCTGCATCGCGCGCCGTGCCGGCCGCCATGACGGTGCCCCGCAACTGAAACTGACCCGGCCCGATGGAAGCCGGCCTGACGGACTTGGCCCGCAACTTCGCGGGACTCAGCACAGCCCCGGAGACTTCAACCGCTGGCATGGAGGCAATTTGCTCTGGCGCCAAACCTTCCCACCGGGTTTTCAGGTCCCACTCAACGCTGATGGGTCCGATCCGCAAGGTTCGATTCGGCACGTCGAGATGTTCGACTTTGCCGCGGACACGGCCACGCGTTGAGTCTTTGTGGGTATCCCACACTTGCAATCGGGTTCCCTGAAATTGCACGCCGTCCCATTGCCCGGTCAGTTTCACCTTGCGGCCCAGCAGATCCTGTGCTCCCGCCACCGACACAGTGACAGCAAGCGCCAATGCAATGAGCCGACTCGTATACGTCGCGGCGACTCTCATCACCCTTTGCTCTGACTGGAACGCCCCATTCCGCTTAGCGAGACTACGGGGGCTTGCGTCCGTTTCTTGGATTTTTTCTGGGCCAGGCTTGCCGGCCTTGCCGTCACCTCCGGTTCAGGGCGATCGGCTGATTGAATACAGTCCCGCCTGCGGACACTGGCCAGCCCTTGCGCAACCAACGATGACAGTCGGGTCAAGCCATCCATATCGACCCGCGCGCGGGTCGATGGCGCTGCGACTTCCTGGCTGATCCAGGTGACGAACGCGGCTGGACTGACTTGGTCCGGATGCAAGACGTCAACCAGTCCCAAGTCACGAAACCGGGTTGCGCGGATCCATTGCTCGGTGCGCGGCTTTACCCGCGGGACAATCAGCGCCCGCTTCTGGTAGGCAAGAACCTCGCATAGGGTGTTGTACCCGCCCATAGTGATGACGCAATCGGCGCGGTTAAGCAGTTTTTCCGGCGCTTCCAGAAATGAGACCACTTGCAAGCGCTGGTTTTCCGAGGCGATTTCAAATACCTGCTTTCTGAGCGCCGGAGGCATGAAAGGACCGCTGACCAGAACCCCATACCAATCGGCCGGAAATTCGACGCCGGCAAAGGCCAGTGCCACCTGTGCGCCATCCTCGCCGCCACCGACCATGCAAACCACGCAGTTCCCGTCTCGCGAGGCCAGCCTCGTCATCAATTCGTCATCGCTTGCCCGCTGATAGCCGATTCGGCGCCGACCATCCAGATACCCCGTGTACTCGACCTTGGCCTCCACGGCCGCAGCAAATTGGCACTCCCTGGCCAACTCGTAGACTGCGGGTGAGCCATAAACCCAGATTTTGTCGAAGTTCTTACGTATCGCCTCTGTATTCTCCGCGAACTGCCACTCCCGCAAGACCGCCGCAGGATCATCGAGAATATCGCGCAGACCCAGCACGCAATACGCGTGACCCTGAGCACGTAAGGACTCCAGGGCCAGATCAAGTTCATGCCCGATACCACGCGGCACCTTGTCGACGATGAAAATATCCGGCCGATATGCGTCGAGTGCCGCACGGATCGACGTCGCCCGGAGCCTGATCATGTCCTGCCAGGACAGATCAAGCTCGCGGGCGTGATACGACTCGTTCGCTTCCTTGCGGACCCCTGGCAAGCTCAGGCAGTCCACATGCGGCGGCATTGGAAATCGGGAAATCGCCTCCGAGCCCGCGATCAGCAGGACCGTCGCATTGGTCGGTGGTGCCGCCAGGGTTTCAGCGATCAGCAGGTTTCTTCGAATATGGCCCAGGCCGAGCGCGTCGTGTGAGTACAACGCGATGCGAACGCGTGGAGAACCCGTTGCACTCCCGACGCGTCTGGACTCCTCCCCCATCTTTCCTGACCCCTGTGCGGGCCCGTGCCACAAAAGGCATCAGGCTTCCTTCGGACAACGGCTGACCCGGCCCGACAAAGGTCGAGCAATCAGGCCTATCGACCGCGCGGGCGGAATACTTGAATTGCCGGGAAGGCAAGGCCAGCGTCTACGTGACCCGGGCGATGCAAGCCGTCTGTGACCGGAGCAGTACGCGCCCTGTGACGCGGCCCGCTACCGGCAATCGGCTTCCACGCGACTTACAGGCCTGGATGCAAATCCCGCACTGCGCCACGATCCGCCGACGTGGCAAAACGCGCATAGGCGAGCAGTGCCTTGGATACCACGCGCTCGCGATGGCGCGGCTGCCAGGGCCGCGGCGAGGCTTCCATGGCATTGCGCCGACGGGCAAGTTCAGCCTCCGGCACGTCGAGCACCATGCTGCGACGGGGAATGTCGATGAGGATCCGGTCACCATCCTCGACCAGGCCAATCGTGCCACCCGACGCTGCCTCGGGCGCCACATGACCGATCGACAGCCCCGAGGTTCCGCCCGAGAACCGACCATCCGTCACCAGCGCGCACGCTTTGCCCATGCCCATCGACTTGAGGTAACTGGTCGGATACAGCATTTCCTGCATGCCGGGGCCGCCGCGCGGACCTTCATAGCGCACCACCAGCACCTCGCCACGTTGTACCTGCTTGTCCAGGATGGCGGTTACCGCGTCGTCCTGGCTCTCGAACACCCGCGCTGGACCGGCGAAGGTCAGCAGACTGTCATCCACGCCGGCGGTTTTGACGATGCAGCCGTCCTGCGCCAGGTTGCCGTACAACACGGCGAGCCCGCCGTCCGCGCTATAGGCATGTTCGCGATCGCGGATACACCCGCCGGCACGGTCCAGGTCCAGGTCCCAGGTGCGGCTCTGGCTGAATGCCACCTGTGTCGGCACGCCACCGGGCGCGGCCGAGAAGCGGCGTTTCGCCGACGCCTGTTCGCTGATGGCGACGTCCCAGCGCGTGATCGCTTCGCTCAGGGCCGGGCTGTGCACGGTCGGCACACTGGTATCGAGCAAACCTGCCCGCGACAGCTCGCCCAGAATCGCCATCACGCCGCCGGCCCGATGCACGTCTTCCATGTGATAGGCGGCCGTGGCCGGCGCCACTTTGCACAGGTTTGGCACCCGCCGGGACAGGCGGTCGATATCGGCCAGGGTGAAGTCGACCTCCCCTTCCTGGGCTGCCGCCAGCAGGTGCAGCACGGTGTTGGTGGAACCACCCATCGCGATGTCCAGCGTCATGGCGTTCTCGAACGCGGCGCGGCTGGCGATGCCCCGTGGCAGGGCGCGGGCGTCATCCTGCTGGTACCAGCGGCGGCACAACTCGACCACGGTACGACCGGCTTCTTCGAATAGATCGCGCCGGTAGGCGTGCGTTGCCAGCAGGCTGCCATTGCCCGGCAGGCTCAGCCCCAGCGCCTCGGTCAGACAGTTCATGGAATTGGCCGTGAACATGCCCGAGCACGAGCCGCAGGTGGGGCAGGCGTTGCGCTCGACCGAGAGGCTTTCCTCGTCGCTGACGCTCGGGTCGGCGGCCATGATGATCGAATCGATCAGATCCATGGCGGTCTGCTCGCCACGCCAGACGACCTTGCCGGCCTCCATCGGCCCACCGGACACGAACACCGCGGGAATGTTCAGGCGCATGGCCGCCATCAGCATGCCGGGGGTGATCTTGTCGCAGTTGGAGATGCACACCAGCGCGT
>CAZZHF010000028.1:0-15419 GCA_964653545.1 uncultured Gammaproteobacteria bacterium
GGCCGACGACTCCAGAATGATGGTGAACAGCGGCACCCGCCCGCGCACCGCCTGCGCGAGCAGCTCGTGATAGCGCAGCCAGTCCTGGTAGGTCATGGTCCACAGTTCGGCGATGAAGCCGCCTACCACCAGGCCGTCGACGCCCAGCTCGATGTAGCGGTCGATGTTTTCCTGCAATTGCTTGGCGTCGATCTCGCCGTTGGCGTCGATGGGCGTGAACGGCGCCTCGAAGAAGCCATGAAACGTCTTTCCAGCCCAGGCCTTCGCCTCAGCACGCGTGTAATCCATGTCGATCTCCTCTTGCTGACAATCAAACAGGTCGAATCTGCTGGCTCAAACAATCGCAAGCACGTCGGCAGCGCTGAACGGCCAGTCCAGCTCCCTGCCGCCCGGTTCAATGCGCAGCACCGGGATACGCGCGCCGTAGGTTTCGGCCAGCGCCTGGTCGTAACCAATCTCCACCTGCCGCACCGCGTCCGCCAGCCCAGCCCGCGCCAGCACTGCGTGTGCCTGCTCACATAAGTGGCAGCCGGCGGTTACATACAGTAGCGATGGCATGGCGCGATGATAACGGCGTATTGGCCTGCTGCGCGGGCTCTGGCATGCTGCCGCCATGACAGCTCCCTCGCCTGCCGTGGAATGGGTACAGCTGGTGGATGACCAGGACCGTCCCACCGGCCGCGCCGAAAAACTCGACGCCCACCGTCGCGGACTCTTGCACCGGGCATTCTCGGTGTTCGTTTTCGATACCGCCGGACGCGTGCTGTTGCAACGGCGGGCCGATGCCAAGTACCACTCCGGTGGTCTGTGGACCAACACCTGCTGCGGCCACCCGCGGCCCGACCAGCCGCTGAACGACGAGGCGCGTCGACGTCTGGGCGAGGAAATGGGTTTCGACTGTTCACTGAGTGTGGTCAGCAGCCTTCGCTACCGGCTACCGGTAATCGGTGCGCTGACGGAACATGAGTTCGACCACGTGCTGTGTGGCATCTACGTCGGCGATCCGCAGCCGGACCCACTGGAGGCCAGTGCCTGGCGCTGGCTGGACTGGCCGCAACTGTTGACTGACGTAGCGCAAGCGCCGGAAAGCTACACGCCCTGGCTGCGGGAAATTCTCGCCCGCTGTCTGCCAGCACTGGACACCTGGATTCATGACCACTGCACCGGCTGAGGGCCGGATCGATATCGATGGCGGCAGCCTGTACTACCGCCGCCAGGGCCAGGGCGAGAGCCTGGTACTGGTGCATGGGTTTGGCCTGGACTTGCGGGTGTGGGCCCCGCAGTGGCCGGCGCTGGCAGACCACTACGACGTCATCAGCTATGACTTGCGTGGTTTCGGGCGCTCCAGTTCTCCGGGCGTCATGCCTTATGCCCATCATCAGGATCTGCTGGCGTTGCTCGATGTCCTGGGCGTGAACCGGACGCACCTGCTTGGCCACTCGCTTGGCGGCGGTATTGCGGCAAGCTTTGCCGTGGCTTATCCCGAAAGAACCTCGCGCGTCGTACTGTCCGCTCCGCTCCTGCGTGGCTATGCGCAACTGGACCAGTTGATGGCGCTGCTGAAAAGCGTCTGGCAAATCGCTGGCCGGGATGGCTTGGACGCAGCGCGGGCCGCTTGGCTGAATGCCTCGCTGTTCGCTCCGACTCTGCAATCACCGGCCGGACGCACCCTGCTGACACAAATCATGGCCGATTATTCCGGCTGGCATTGGCAACACCGTGACCCGGAAACAGGCCTCGAACCGCCCTTGGCGGATCGCTTGAACGAACTACTCGCGCCCACGCTGGTGTTGCTTGGCACACGCGACCTGCCGGATTTCGCCCGCATGGGCGAGGCACTGGCCGCGCAGGCGCCGCGGGCGCACCTGCAACTGTTACCGGACCTCGGTCATGGCCCGTCGCTCGAGAATGCCGCGCTGTTCAATCTGCGGGTGCTGGAGTTCTTGCGCGCGGATGATTCGGCCTGATTCCGGGACCATCCGTCGTTTGCCAAGACTGCCAGCCTAGCCTCACTCCGCGGGGCGACGCTTCGGATAACCGGTCTTGACCTTCAGCTTGCCGGGCTTGCCCGGTTTGCCAACGACCAGCCGTGGTTTGAACGGGCGCGGCGCGCTGTCGGGTGCCGGACCCCGAGACGCCCGCGAGGGCCCCGCCTTGGGCGCGCCATCGGCAACACGGCTGATGGCCAGCGGCTGACCAGCAACGCGCGTGCGTTTGAGTATTTCCAACAGATCATTGGGCATGCCTTGTGGCAGATCGACCGTGCTGTATCCCTCATAAATCTCGATCCGGCCGATGTACTTGCTGTCGATCCCCGCCTCGTTGGCGATGGCGCCGACCAGATTTGACGGTTTCGCGCCATGCGTGGCGCCGACCTCCACTCGATAGGATTCCAGATCGCCGGTTGGCTGCGCCGCGGCGCGTGGGGGTCGGCGTTCGCCCGACCCTGGCGCGGAGGTGCGCTCAAGGCGCGGCCCGGTGGAGCGCGGCTCGGCAAACCGCGGCGTTTTGCGCTCCGGTGCCAGCAGCGGTGGCTCGTCACCTTGCAGCAACATGGCCAGCGCGGCGGCGATGTCGGTCGATGGCACTGATTTCTCGGTCTCGTACTCGCCCAGTACACGCCGAAAAAGGTCCAGCGTGGCGGCGCTTTCCGGATTCGCCAGGGCATCATCTATGCGTTTGCAGAAGCGCTCGATGCGTCGCTGATTGACCGCTTCCACGCGCGGCAGGGGCATTTCTTCAATCCGCTGGCGCGTGGCGCGTTCGATCGCTTGCAGCATGCGCATTTCACGCGGCGCCACGAACAGGATGGCTTCGCCGCTGCGCCCGGCGCGCCCGGTGCGCCCGATCCGATGGACATAGGATTCGGTGTCGTTGGGAACGTCGTAGTTGATGACGTGGCTGATGCGCTCCACGTCCAGACCACGGGCGGCCACGTCGGTGGCCACCAGTATGTTCAGCTTGCCGGATTTGAGGCGGCTAACGGTGTGCTCGCGCACGTTCTGCTGGATGTCGCCGTTCAACGGCGCGGCAGCGTAGCCTTGCGCGATAAGGTAGTCGGCCACGCCCAGGGTTTCGGTTTTGGTACGCACGAACACGATCACGCCTTCATGCGGCGTGGTTTCAAGGATGCGGGTCAGGGCCTCGCGCTTGTGCACGCCGCTGACGCGCCAATAGCGCTGGCGGATGGTCTCGGCCGTGGTGGTGCGGACCTTGATCGACACCTCCTGCGGGTCTTTGAGGTGGCGCTGGGCAATGCGCTTGATCGGCGCCGGCAGGGTGGCGGAGAACAGCGCCACCTGCCGCCCAGCCGGCGTCTCGGACAATATCCACTCGACATCGTCTATGAAGCCCATGCGCAGCATCTCGTCGGCTTCGTCCAGAACCAGAATGCCGAGCGCCGACAGGTCCAGCGTGCCGCGCCGCATATGGTCCATGACCCGCCCCGGCGTGCCGACCACCACCTGTACACCGCGATGCAGTTCGCGCAGTTGATCGCGGTAGCCCTGGCCGCCATACACGGACAGCACCCGCAGACCCGGCAAATGAGCACCATAGCGGGTAAATGCCTGCGCCACCTGGATAGCGAGTTCGCGCGTCGGGGTCAAGACCATGACCTGCACTTGCTTCAGCTGGGCGTCGATGCGCGACAGAATCGGCAGTGCGAAGGCGGCGGTCTTGCCGGTGCCGGTTTGCGCCTGGCCAAGCACGTCACGGCCGGCCAGCAGGAACGGGATGATCCGGGCCTGGATGGGGGTCGGGATCTCGTAACCGAGCTGGGTGACTGCCTCCAGTACGACCGGGGCCAGGTCCAGCTCGGCGAAGGTGGGTAAGTTATCGGGGTCTGTGGTCATATCCAGGAATACCTGCAAGGGAAAGAAGGAACGGGGCGGCGCCGGTCGTAGCGTGGCGCGGTCCCCCGAATAGTCGGTGCCGGTCCGCCCGGCGCACGCTCTAATGCTCGCGCGTGGCGAGGAAACGCAGCTGCGGCCAGCGTTCTTCGGTCAGATTCAGATTGATGCGGGTTGGCGCCAGGTAAACCAATTCACCGTTTCTGTCCAAACCAAGATTGGCTTCGGCGCGGCGTTGGAATTCGTCGAGTTTCCTGGCGTCCTCACCCTGCACCCAGCGACAGGTGGCCACGTTGACCGCCTCGAAGCTGGCCTCGACGCCGTACTCGTGTTTCAGGCGGTAGGCTGCAACCTCGAACTGGAGCACGCCGATCGCGCCCAGGATGAGGTCGTTGTTGATGAGCGGACGAAAAAGCTGCATCGCGCCCTCCTCCGACAACTGCTCCAGGCCTTTCAGCAAAGCCTTGGAGCGCAGGGGGTCGCGCAATTGTGCGCGCCGAAACAACTCTGGCGCAAAATCCGGGATGCCCGTGTAGCGCAGGCTCTCGCCCTGGGTAAAGGTGTCGCCAATGCGCACCGTGCCGTGGTTGTGGATGCCCAGGATGTCGCCTGCGACGGCATGTTCGGCGCCCTCGCGCTCGCCCGCCATGAAGGTGATGGCATTGGCCAGCTGCTGGTCGCGGCCAATGCGCACGTGCCTGACCCGAATACCCCGCTGATAGGCGCCCGAGCAGACGCGAAAGAACGCCACCCGGTCGCGGTGCGCGGGATCCATGTTGGCCTGGATCTTGAACACAAAGCCCGTGAATGCGGGCTCGTCCGGCTGCACGCTGCGCTCCACGGCCGCCTGCGCGCCCGGCGGCGGCGCGTAGCTGACTACCGCGTCCAGTAATTCCTGCACGCCAAAGTTATGGATGGCGGAGCCAAAGAACACCGGCGTCTGCTTGCCGGCGCGGTAGGCGTCCAGGTCAAAACTGGCGCTGGCGCCCTGCACCAGGTCGATTTCGTCCCGCAGCGCGACCAGGTCCTGTGCGTCCAGGTGCTCCAGCAGGCGCGGGTCATCCAGACTGTCCAGCAATTCGCCGGCGTCGGCGCGCTCGCCGTGGCGGGCGCCGAACAACCGCACCTGGCCTGTGATCAGATCGACGACGCCTTTCAGACGCTGGCCCATGCCGATCGGCCAGCTCACCGGCGCGCAGGCGATACCGAGCACCGACTCGATCTCGTCAAGCAGCTCCACCGGCTCGCGGCCCTCGCGGTCCAGCTTGTTCACGAAGGTGATGATCGGCGTGTCGCGCAGGCGGCACACTTCCATCAGCTTGATGGTGCGCTCTTCCACACCGCGGGCGGCGTCGATCACCATCAGGCACGAGTCCACCGCCGTGAGCGTGCGGTAGGTGTCTTCTGAAAAATCGGCGTGGCCGGGCGTGTCCAGCAGGTTCATGACGCAGTCCCGGTAAGGGAACTGCATCACCGAGGAGGTGACCGAGATGCCGCGTTCCTTTTCGAGCGCCATCCAGTCGGACGTCGCGTGCCGCGCTGCCTTGCGGGCCTTGACGGTGCCCGCCATCTGGATCGCGCCGCCATACAGCAGCAGCTTTTCCGTGAGCGTGGTTTTCCCCGCGTCGGGGTGCGAAATAATGGCAAAGGTTCGCCGCTGGGCGACTTCGCGAGCAAGTTCAGTCATAGTGGGTTGGCGTCGGCGGCCGTACGGCCGGGCGCAGAGTAATCTTGGGGCAGAATCGTCTCAGACGGGGATCAGGACGCCTCAGGCGATATCACGGGCAAGCTGGATGGCGTCTTCACGCGGCTCGCCCGGTAACGCTGGATAGTAGGATTTTCGCACGCCAACCCGGCGAAACCCAAGCGATTTATAAAGTTCGCGCGCCGCGACGTTCGACGGACGCACTTCCAGATACACCGTATCGGCCTTGTAACGGTCGGCCAAATTCAGGAAATGGTGTACCAGCTGTCGCCCGTATCCGCAGCCCTGGTGCGACGGTGCGATGCATACATTGAGCAGATGTGCCTCGCTGGCCGCGATCGACAGGATGCCGTAACCGATGATCTGACCATCGAGTTCCAGCACTTGGCATAAATAGCCCACGCGCAGGCAATCGCGAAAAATTCCTTCCGACCAGGGCTGCGGTGGCGGGTAGGCCACCTGCTCGATCCCGGCCACCACCTGCGCATCGCCGACCAGCATCGCACGCAGGGTAAGTATCCCTCCGGCGGCGGCCGACCCGGGCAGCGGGAGGCGCACCACCATCAGCCGCTTGTTCCCATGCGTTGGCGGTACGCCTCCTGAGCCAGACACAGGTCATCCCAGGATTTGCGTTTTTCCAGCGGCGAGCGCAGCAGATAGGCCGGATGGTAGGTCACGACCAGTGGAATGTCGGTATCGCGCCACTGCCACACCCGGCCGCGCAAGCGGCCAACCGGCTCCTCGCTGCCGAGCAGGTGCTGGGCGGCGACACGACCGACAGCGACGATCAACTCCGGTTGAAGCAATGCGATCTGGCGCTCCAGGTAGCCCATGCAGGCAGCCGCTTCGGCCGGCGCGGGATCGCGATTTTTCGGCGGGCGACATTTGACGATGTTGCTTATATAGACGCCACGACCGCGGTCCAGACCCACCGCGAGCAGCATCGAGTCCAGCAGCTTGCCGGCGCGGCCGACGAACGGCTCGCCGCACGCGTCCTCTTCCGCGCCCGGCGCCTCGCCGACGATCAACCAGTCGGCGTCTTGCTGGCCAACGCCAAACACGGTCTGCGTGCGCGTACCCGACAGCGCACAGGCCGTGCAGCCGGCTACCTCCGCGGCAAGTGCGCGCCAGGCGCCAGCGGGGTCAATGTGCGGCGCATCCGCTGCGCTGTTTGGCGCACTTTTCGCGGTTACTGAACTCCCAGGTTGCGCCACGGGGTGCGGTACCGCTACCCGCGGCTGGTAGCGATCAATGCCGAGGGCGTCGAGATAACCGGCCTGGCGGGCAGTCACTGGCATGAACAAAAAACCGGCAATGGGGGATGCTTCCCTATAATAACGGGTCCATGACTACTGCAAGCCCCGCCCCACTCCATCCTGTGCCGCTGCTTTCTCCACCACTACCGACGAAGGCAGGCGAGCGCCGCGACTGGAGCGGCTTGAGCGGCGGCGCGGGGGCGCTGGCACTGGCCGAGGCAGCCGATGCAGCCAGCGGCCCGCTACTGGTCGTTGCCACCGATACCCGGGCGGCGGAGCGCCTGCAGCGCGAGATTCCTTTTTTCGCCGGCGTCGATCTGCCGGTATTTACCTTTCCCGACTGGGAAACCCTGCCCTACGACGCCTTCTCGCCGCACCAGGATCTGATCTCCGAACGGCTCGCCACGCTGCACCGCTTGCCGGCCCTGCAACGAGGCCTGGCGATTGTGCCGATGTCCACGCTGATGCAGCGCCTGGCCCCGCCCAGCTACCTGGACGCCTACAGCCTGTGCCTGGCGCGGGGCGACCGACTGGACCTGGGGCAGATGCGCGAACGTCTGATCCGGGCCGGCTACACGGCGGTCAACCAGGTCATGGAGCACGGCGAGTTCGCGGTGCGCGGTGGGCTGCTGGATCTGTTTCCCATGGGCAGCGATGCCCCGTTTCGAGTCGAGCTGTTTGACGACGAGGTGGAGTCGATTCGCCGCTTCGACCCGGACAATCAGCGCTCGCAGGTACAACTCGAACGGGTGGATTTATTGCCGGGACGGGAGTTTCCGGTCAACCCGCCGGCCATCGAGCGCTTTTATCAACGCTATATGGCGGTATTCGAGAGTAACCCGGCACGGGCACCGCTGTATCGGGAGTTGCAAGCCGGGCGCACTCCGGCTGGGGTCGAGTTTTACCTGCCGCTGTTCTTCGAGGCCACCGCCACCCTGTTCGATTACCTGCCCGCAAGCACCACGGTGGTTTGGCAAGACGGTTGTCTGGCGACTGGCGAGGCGTTCTGGGCCACGATCCGCGAGCGCCATGCGGTGCGCAGCCAATGGCTGGACTATCCCCCACTGCCGCCGGCCGAGCTGTACCTTGAACCGGGCGCTGTGTTCGCCGCCTTCAAGCGGTTCCCACAGGTGCTTATGGGTGGGGTTGCGGATGCCCAGACCCCGCCGGTCGGTACGCCGCCGGCACTGCCGGTGGACAGCCGGGCCGAGCGACCACTGGCGCAGCTGGAATCATTCGTGGCCGGGTTTGCCGGCCGCACGCTGATTGCCGCGGAAAGCCTCGGGCGGCGCGAAACCCTGCGCGACATGCTGCAGCGCCAGCATATATCGGCGCAGGTGGTCGACGACTGGCCGCAGTTCCTGGCCAGTAGCGCACCGCTCACGCTGGCCGTGGCGCCGGTCGACGAAGGCCTGCTGTTGCCCCAGGCTGGTATCGCCATCGTCGCCGAGAGCCAAATTTACGGCGAGCACGTGGTGCAGGCGCGGCGGCGCGATCGGCGCGAGAGCGACCCCGAAGCGGTTATTCGCAACCTCAGCGAACTGGCTGCCGGCGACCCCATCGTGCACGTGGAGCACGGCGTTGGCCGCTACCTGGGTCTGGAAACCCTGGATATCGGCGGCAGCAACGGCGAGAACCTGGCTATCGAATACGCCGACCACGACAAGATCTACGTGCCGGTCGGCAGCCTGGACCTGATACATCGCTATACCGGCGCCGACGCCGAGCACGCGCCCCTGCACAAACTCGGCAGCGGCCAGTGGGAACGCGCCCAGCGCAAGGCCCGCGAGCAGGTGCGCGATGCCGCCGCCGAGCTGCTTGCCATCTACGCCAAACGCGCCGCCCGGGGCGGCCGCGCCATCCCGCTACCCGACGACTACGCGCGCTTTGCCGCCAGCTTTCCGTTCGAAGAGACGCCCGACCAGGCGCGCGCCATCGGCGAAGTGCTGGCCGATATCGCCAGCGACCAGCCCATGGACCGCGTGGTATGTGGCGATGTGGGCTTTGGCAAAACCGAAGTCGCAGTGCGCGCCGCCTTCGTCGCCGCCCACGCCGGCCAGCAGGTGGCGGTGCTGGTACCGACCACGTTACTGGCGCAGCAGCATGCCGACTCGTTCCGCAGCCGCATGGCCGACTGGCCACTGCGCGTGTCGGCGATGACGCGCTTCGAGTCCAAACCGGAACAGCAACAGATTCTCGCGGACCTGGCGCAGGGCAAGCTCGATATTGTCATCGGCACCCACCGGCTGTTGCAGAAAGACGTGCAGTTCGAGCGTCTGGGGTTGGTGATCATCGACGAGGAGCACCGCTTCGGCGTGCAGCAAAAAGAGCGCTTCAAGGCACTGCGGGCGCAGGTTGATGTGCTTACCCTGACCGCGACGCCCATTCCGCGCACGCTGAGCATGGCCATGTCCGGCCTGCGCGATCTGTCGATCATCGCGACCCCGCCGCTGCGGCGCCTGGCGGTCAAGACCTTTGTCCGGCCATTCGACGGCGAGCTGGTACGCGAAGCCTGTCTGCGCGAATTCAAGCGTGGCGGGCAGGTCTACTTCCTGCATAACCGGGTCGAGACCATCGAGCGGGCGGCCCTGGACCTGGCCCGCCTGTTGCCGGAAGCCACCGTGCGCGTGGCCCATGGTCAGCTGCCGGAACGCGAGCTGGAACGCATCATGGCGGACTTTCACCATCGGCGCTTCAATGTGCTGGTGTGCTCCACCATCATCGAAAGCGGCATCGACGTGCCGACCGCCAACACCATCATCATCGATCGTGCCGACAACCTTGGCCTGGCGCAGCTGCATCAGTTGCGTGGCCGGGTCGGCCGTTCGCACCACCAGGCCTATGCCTATTTGCTGGTGCCGAGTCGGGACGCGCTCAAAGGGGACGCACTAAAGCGCCTGGAAGCGATCGAGTCGCTGGGCGAACTGGGCATCGGCTTCACCCTGGCCAGCCACGATATGGAAATCCGCGGCGCCGGCGAGCTGCTGGGCGAGGAGCAGAGCGGACATATCCAGGAAATCGGCTTCACGCTGTTCAACGAACTGCTGGAACGGGCGGTACGCGATATCCGCGCCGGGCGCGAACCGGACTTCGATGCCGGCCTGCGGCACGAGCTGGAAATCAACCTGCACGCCGCGGCTCTGCTACCCGCCGACTACGTGCCCGATGTGCACCACCGCCTGGTTCTGTACAAGCGCGTGGCCAACGCCACCGACAGCGAGGCGCTTGACGATTTGCAGGTGGAGTTGGTGGACCGTTTCGGCGCCTTGCCGCCAGCGGCCGTCCTGTTGTTCGCACAGGCGCGGCTGCGGCTGCTGGCCAAGGCGCTGGGCGTGTTGGCTATCGCCGGTGGCGAGGAAGGCTTCAGCATCGGCTTCACAGCCGAGCCTGCGATCAACGTCGAGACCCTGCTCCAGCTGATACGCAGCCAGCCCAAGACTTACCGTTTCGACGGCCGCAGCAAGCTGAGCGTCAGCCTGGTGACACCTGACCCACAGGCGCGCCTGGTCGCCGTCGAGGATCTGCTGCGACGGCTTGGCCGCCAGGTAACTGCTGCCTGATTCAGCGCTGGCCTGACGGCCTGTCAACCCGCTTGATGGCTTAAAGAATCACTGAAGTATTCGGTCCTTTCCGCAGCGCAAGCAAGCGCTTCCTCAATCGGCGGCGTCGGCAAGGGCGACCGTAATTTCCGGTTCGAAACCGAACTGCCTCAGGTCGCGAATGCGCTGCGGATACAGCACACCGTCCAGGTGATCACACTCGTGCAGCACCACGCGGGCATGAAACCCGTTCACCTCGCGCTCAATCAGATGTCCGCGCTGGTCGAAGCCCTGGTAGCGGATGGCCCTGGGCCGGGGCACCAGGCCACGCAGCCCGGGCACGCTAAGACAGCCCTCCCAGCCGTCCTCCGGCGTCGGGTCGAGCACCTCGATGACCGGATTGATCAGCACCGTCTGGGGTACCGGCTCGGCCTGCGGGTAGCGCGGGTTGTGCATCATGCCGAATACCACCACCCGCACCGATACGCCGATTTGCGGTGCCGCCAGACCGGCTCCATTACAGGCAGCCATCGTATCGAGCATGTCCTCGAGCAAGGTCGCGATCGCCGGATCGCGAACGTTCGCCACCGGTTCGGCTATCCGACGCAGTAGTGGATGCCCCATTCTTAACACGTGCTGTACTGGCATGCCGACCTCCGTAGGCGGCGATTCCTGCCGCAGCAGCAGAGTAGCGCAAACCTGAGGGTGTTTAGCCGGTGACGGTGGGCATCCGCGCCCGGAGCCGGGCGGATCCATGTAAGTCCAATCCCGCGCACGGGATCGCGGTCGATCCCGTCAAGCTCATTTCAGCGCGGCAAGGGGCGCGAGGACCAACTCTGCCGCGCATAGCGGGCTGCCGTCAGCCAACATGATGTGACAGGGGTAGGTATGCCGCTGGGCACTTCGGGCGTCTGTGCCGGCCACGCCCGGTTCGCCAATCAGAAGGCATAGCGCGTCGTTACTGGTGAGCGTCGCCAGGCGCTGCGTGTCCAGCGTGTAGCGGTGTGCGACATACACCAGCGGCTGCGCGGCAAAGTCATGCCCGTCATGCACGCCGCGCTCCAGCAGTGCGCAGGACAGGTAACTGACCGGGAACATCTGCGGGAACTGGACCCGACCGGCAATTTCGTCGATGTACAGCGCCGGCTCCACGCCGGCACCCAGCAGGAAGGTCTTGCCATTGCCCGTCATAACGAATTTTCGCTTAAGGAAGGTGCGACCGTCGGGCAGGTAGCTGCGATCCTGCCAAGTCTGCAACAGGTCCAGCTCAAGCCCCGCGGGCATCAGCCCAAGAAGCGGCTGCGCCGACTCGCGCTTGAAGCCCAGCACCGCTGGTACGCCGTCTGCGCGTAGCACGACGCGGTTGCTCAGTTGCCGGTTTGTGTCCAGGGTCAGACTGCTGGGCTTGATTTCGGCCTGTACCGTCTGGCCAGGAACGACGGCCGCGGCAAAATTCAGCTGGTAATTGCTGTAGCGCAGCGCATGGCGCTGTACCAGAATCTGCTCGCCGTGGGAAAGCCGGTGCCGACGCACCGCTTCTTCGACCACGGCCGCCAGTTGAAAGCCAAGCACCAGGGGCCCGTGAAACGGGTTGCCGGCGATCTGCTGCCAGCGGTGCTTGTCGTGAAACGGGTTGAAATCGTCGGTAGCGAAGCGCGCCGCATCGACGTGTAACTCGGTGTAAATCAGCGGCTGTAGCCTGGCGGCCGTACTTGGCATCAACATCGTCCACATACCCCTGGACAAGCCAAATTAGGCATGTGGTTATCGGCTGGAACCCGGCCCCTCTTGAGCGCTTGCGCCCACAGTGATGTCCCGGCCGTCGGTACACTGCCGTCACCTTGCCGCCTCCGGGTCCACCATGCCTGCCTTGCCTTCCGCTCGCCACGTCCGGCTCACCGGCACCCTGTTTGCGCTGCTGGCGGCGTTTGGATTTTCGGTCAAGGCAATCCTGGTCAAGCTGGCCTATGCCTGGCACGCCGTTGACGCAGTGACCTTGCTCGCGCTGCGCATGCTGTGTGCGCTGCCGTTTTTTCTGGCGCTGGCCTGGTACGCGCGCGGCGCCAAAGGCAGCGCCCGTTTGCGGGCTGACGACTGGTTTCGCTTGATCTGGCTGGGCCTGACCGGGTATTACCTGGCCAGCATTCTGGATTTTTGGGGACTGAACTACATCAATGCCGGGCTGGAACGGCTGATCCTGTTCCTGTACCCCACCATGGTGGTGGTGATCAGTGCCTGGCTCACCGGCCGGCGCGTGTCCCGGCGTCAGACGGTCGCACTCGCCCTGTCCTACGGCGGCATCGCGCTGGCATTTGCAAGTGACCTGCACCTGACCGGGGACCGCAGCGGCCTGCTGCTGGGCAGCGCGCTGGTGTTCGGATCGGCGGTCGCCTATGCGCTGTACCTGCTGGCAAGTGGCGACACCATCGCGCGGATCGGCGCGCAGCGCACCGCCGCCTACGCCATGCTGATCTCAACTGTTTTCGTGCTGCTGCAATTTGCTGTCAGCCAACCGCTGTCTGACTTGTGGCAGCCGGCATCGGTTTACGGCCTGGCCTTGGCCATGGCGGTGGTCTCCACAGTCCTGCCGGCGATGCTGCTGGCGGAAGCCATCAAACGCAGTGGGGCAAGTCAGGTGGCGCTGGTCGGGTCGGCCGGGCCAATTCTCACCATTTACCTTGGCGTGCTGGTGCTTGGGGAACCCGCCACGCCGGTGCAACTGCTTGGCGCGGGATTGGTGCTTACCGGCGTATTGCTGGTAACGCTGCCCAGGCGAGCCCGTCCTGACGCCTGAAAAAAGCGGCGCGACCACGACCGCGCCGATAATTGCGCGTTGCTCCACCGGTCCAGGCTTTCCCTTTTCAAATGAATCGCCGTAACTTTCGCGCCCGCCCCGCAGCCGCTCAGGCCCTTTCCGAGCCATTGCATATCGAGCACATGGCCGACGGCGGCCAGGGCGTCGCCCACCTCGACGGCAAGCTGTGTTTTGTGCACGGGGCACTGGCCGGCGAACGGGTCAACGCCACGTTACTGCGCCGGCACGGCAGCTATGACGAGAGCCTGGTCACCGAAGTGCTGGAGGCCTCGGCGCAGCGGGTGACGCCGGCCTGCCCGGTATACGGGCGCTGCGGCGGTTGCGTGGTGCAGCACCAGACACACGCCGCCCAGGTGCAGGACAAGCAGACGCTGCTCGCCGAAAAGCTGGCACGCATCGGGGGCGTGCAGCCGGCCAGCTGGATCGATCCGGTGATCGGCCCGGCGTGGCATTACCGGCGCCGGGCACGGCTGGGCGTGCGCAAGGTAGACAAGAAAGGCGGCGTGCTGGTGGGCTTTCGCGAGCGGCGCTCATCGTACTTGACAGAAATGCACGACTGCCCGGTGCTCGACGCGCGTCTGGGCAAGCTGATTCAACCGCTGCGCGAGCTTATCGGCACCCTGTCCATCAGTGGCGATGTTCCGCAACTGGAGGTCACCGCCACGGACGACGACGTGGTGTTGGTGCTGCGCCACATGAAGCCCCTCAGCAGCGAGGACCGGGCTTCCCTGGCGACGTTTGCGGTCGCCCACGCGGTGCGCTGGTTCCTGCAGCCGGGCGGGCCGGACACGCTGCATCCCCTGCCGCCAGGCTCGGACCGGCCGCTGGCGTATCGGCTGGATGCGTATGGACTCGAACTTCAGTTCGGACCGCTCGATTTCACGCAGGTCAACTTCGATATCAACCAGCGCCTGGTGCCACTTGCCGTCAGTCTGCTGGGGCCCGTGGCCGGCGCGCGGGTGGCCGATCTTTTCTGTGGTGTGGGCAATTTCAGTCTGGCCCTGGCGCATGCGGGTGCCAGCGTGCACGGTGTGGAAGGCGACATCGCGCTGGTTACACGGGCACGTGGCAATGCCAAGCGGGCCGGCCTGGCCGAGCGTTGCACGTTTGAAGTGGCCGATCTTTATCAGGACGCGGCCGGCGCCGTGGCGCGGCTTGGTCGCTGCGACGCCTGGCTGCTCGATCCGCCCCGCTCGGGCGCGCAGGAGCTGTGCGGCGCCCTGGGCAAACCGTGGCCCGCGCGTATCGTGTATGTGTCGTGCAACCCGGCCACACTGGCGCGCGACGCCGGACTGCTGGTCAGCCACGGCTACCGCCTGGCGCAAGCGGGCATCGTCGACATGTTTCCGCACACCGCGCACGTAGAATCGATTGCCCTGTTCGAACGAGGCTGAACCATGATCGAACTCGCCCAGCAGCACTGCGCGCCCCTAACTTCGGGCACACCGCCCCTGGCTGCCGATCAGGTGCGGGCGCTGCTGCTCCGCATCGACCGGGCCTGGCAGGTAGTGGATGGACAGCATTTGCAGCGTGCCTACCCGCTGCCGGATTTCGCCAGTGGCCTGGCACTGGTCAACCGGATCGGCGCCCTGGCCGAGGCGCAAGATCACCATCCCGACCTGCTGCTTGCCTGGGGCCGGGTCCAGATCACCCTATGGACACACTCGGTCGGCGGTCTGAGCCTGAACGACTTCATCCTGGCGGCGCGGATCGACCGTCTGACCCCATGATTGAGCACTCGATCCCGCGAGCCGTGGCCTTGCTGCGCGCCGGCAAGGTGGTGGCGTTGCCGACGGAAACCGTCTACGGACTCGGCGCAGACGCGCTAAACCCGGTCGCGGTGGCGCGCATCTTCGCGCTCAAGGGCCGGCCCGTGGACCACCCCCTGATCATTCACCTGCCGCCTGACACGCCCTTGCAAGACTGGGCAACCGACGTTCCGGCCGCCGCTCAAGCACTGGCACGGGCCTTCTGGCCGGGACCCCTGACGCTGATTCTGGCGCGTGGCCCACGGGTGCCCAAAACCGTCACCGGCGGGCAGGACACGGTCGCCCTGCGCGTGCCTGACCATCCGGTCGCGCTGGCCCTGCTGCGCGCCTTCGGCAGCGGTATTGCCGCGCCGTCGGCGAATCGCTTCGGCCATATCAGCCCGACCACCGCGGCCCACGTCGAAGCGGAGTTCGGCGATGCCGTATCACTGATTCTGGACGGCGGGCCGTGTCAGATCGGAATTGAGTCGACCATCGTCGACCT
>CAZZHF010000029.1:0-15314 GCA_964653545.1 uncultured Gammaproteobacteria bacterium
TGTCTGGCGAGCAGGTGGTATTCGCCAACTCCGATCTGCTCAAGAGCCGGATTCGTAACTACAAACGCATGTACGAGCGGCGCGTGCTGTTCGGCTTCGGGGTGCTGTATCAGACTTCGCCCGAGGAACTGGAGGCCATCGCGGCGATGCTGCGCGAGATCGTCCAGGCGCAATCGGGCGCGCGGTTTGATCGTGCTCACTTCAAGGGCTTTGGCGACTCATCGCTGGACTTCGAGGTGGTTTACTACGTACTGGATCCTGATTACGGGCGCTATATGGACATCCAGCAGGCGATCAACCTTGAACTGGTGCGGCGGTTCGCCGCTCTGGGGATCGGCTTTGCCTTCCCGACCCGCACCCTGCATATCGAAACCTTGCCCCCCCCGGCGGTAGCGCCGAACCATGCCTGAGCCGGCGCCGCGCCGCCTGGTGGTGGTGTCGAACCGCTTGCCGCTGGTCCTCACACGTGACACCGATGGCCGTCTGGTCAGCCGGCCGAGCGGCGGCGGGCTGGTCACGGCGCTGCTGCCGGTGCTGCGCGATCGCGGGGGTGTCTGGATCGGCTGGCCTGGGATCGTCGGTCACGATGACGAGGTAAAGGCGGCGCTGGTGGGTGCCGCGGAAACGGCCGGTTATCGGCTGGCGCCCGTGGCGCTCAGCGCTCAGGACGAGGCCGGTTTCTACTTCGGTTTTTCAAACGAGGTGCTGTGGCCGCTGTTCCACGACCTGCAGTCGCTATGTAACTTCGACCCCGCCTATTGGCGCAGCTACTGCGACGCCAACCACAAGTATGCGCAGGTCGTTGTGGCCGAGACGGCGGCGGACGATTTCGTCTGGGTACACGATTACCACCTGTTACCACTGGCGTCCGAGTTGCGCCGCGCGGGTGTGACCGCTCCGGTCGCTTTTTTTCTGCATACGCCGTTTCCGCCTCTGGACATTTACCTCAAGCTGCCCTGGCGTTTCGCGTTGCTGCGAGCGCTGCTTGATTACGACCTGATCGGCTTCCAGACCCTGCGCGACCAGCGTAACTTCACGCAGTGTTTGCGAGCGCTGCTGCGCGAAGTGCGCCTGACCAACCGCTCCGGTATGGCGCATCTGCCGGACGGGCGCGATGTGCGCATCGGCGCGTTTCCGATTGGCATCGACGTGAACGCTTTCCAGCGTCAGGCAAGCTCGCCCACGGTGCAGGC
Organism: uncultured Gammaproteobacteria bacterium; assembly: GCA_964653545.1. Lineage (GTDB taxonomy): Bacteria > Pseudomonadota > Gammaproteobacteria > Immundisolibacterales > Immundisolibacteraceae > Immundisolibacter. The sequence continues at coordinate 1,194 of CAZZHF010000029.1, forward strand.
GGCGGTCGACACCATGCATGCCGAGCTGCCTAACCGGGAGCTGATCCTGGGCGTCGATCGGCTCGACTACACCAAGGGTATTCCGTTACGCCTAGAGGCTTTTCGGACCACCTTGCGTCGGCATCCGGAGCTGCAAAAACGCATCACGCTGATTCAGGTGGTGGTGCCCAGCCGGGACGATATCCCCGAGTACCGCGACCTGAAGACGCGTATCGAGCAACTGGTCGGCGAGATCAACGGCGAGTTCACTCGCCCGGGGGGGCGCTGGGTGCCCATTCACTACATATACCGGGCGCTCGACCGACTGGACCTGATCGCCTATTACCGGGCGGCGCGGATTGCCCTGGTCACGCCGCTGAAGGACGGCATGAATCTGGTAGCCAAGGAATTCTGTGCCTGCTCAGTGGACGAGGACGGCGTGCTGATCCTGTCCGAGTTCGCCGGTGCCGCGGCACAGTTGCAGCACGGTGCGCTGCTGGTGAACCCCTACGATCTGGAGGGCACGGCGGACGCCATCTATCGAGCTTGCAACATGCCGCAGTCGGAGCGGCAGGCGCGCATGCGGGTGTTGCGTCGCGCGGTGAGTCGCCAGGACGTGTTCCGCTGGGTAAACAGTTTTCTGGAGGCAGCGATTTCCAGTGACCTGGACGCGTTTCCCCTGCCCGACGACTATCTTCCCAGCGCCGAGGCAGAAACGGCCTACTGGCAGACGGAATTCGCCGAATAGTGGCGTTTGTCGGTCTACGGTAGAAACGTGAGGTTGATCTGCGGCTCGTTGTTCTGGATCAGCAGCACGGTCTTGTGCAGGATGGCGAAACCTTCGCCGCGCTCGACCAAGTGGTGCCGGTAGGTGCCCGAGAAGATTTCGGAGTGGCCACGGCGCAGCGCCACCAGGATGAATTTGCTGCTCGCCAGCAGGCCCTCGGCCTCACGACTGATGACCAGATTGCCGAGCACGCGCGTGGCGCGCGTGGGTGGATCCTGCGCCCAGAACATGCCGCTACCGGCGCGTACCAGCCGTTCCTTCAGGCGGCGCACGTCGTCATAGATCAGGGACACGTGCGTTTTCGGGTCGCTGTCGTCGCGGTTGGCGGGCACCCAGTAGATACCCTCGGGGGCGAACAGCTCGATCCAGTCGGCGTAGCGCAGATCGTCGAGAAGCCCGGCCTCATGGACGAGAAATGCCTCAACGCGGGCGCGCAGGGCTGGGTCGGTGACGGTAGCAGGCGGCATGCTCATCTCTCAGGCCAGCATCAGGCGGCGGTAATGCCGCCACAGCGCACGGTGGGCGGACTCGTCGGTCAACTGCGATGCCGGACCTTCAGGGGTAGGCAACTCGCGCTCCAGACCGCGGTCGTACATCAACCATTCCAGCGCCTCGCACTGCAGGCCGTCCCACTGGCGCGTGAACATCTCCATGTCGTCAGGCTGGCCGAAACTGGCCGGGCCATAAAAGTCCTCGTGCGAGCGCAGGCGTGCTTCGTTGATCTGCTCCGGGGCGCCCTCCAGCAGGGTGGGCACGCAATACACCTCTGTGACACCGACCGACACCGGCTGAATGGTGCGGATTTGTACGCCGATCAGGAACAGGTTCGGGTACACCAGCAGGTTATAGCCATCGCCACCGTTGCGGCGCAGCACTTCTGCCGCGCGCGCCGCACCCAGGTGTGCGCGCAGCCGCTGCCGGTAGTCCTGCAAATGCGCCGGCAGTTCGCTTTCCTTGACGCCCAGGATCTCGGCCCGGTTGACCATGCGAAAGTCCAGCAGCCCATGGTCGCCGTTGAGCGCCGTGGAGCGGGTGGGCGAGGTGCCGTCGACCATTCCGCTGATGTCACGCCCCAGCCGGGCCCGCAGCACCGGGCCGAGGAACGAGCCATGGGCAGCCATGGCGTGGTAGCCATCAACCGAGTTCTCAACCTGAGATTTCCAGTTGCCCGTAAAGCGGAACTTGTGAACGCCGCTTTGTATGCGCAGTCGCCCGGTGGGGGACAGTTCGACAAAATCCGTCAGGAACTGCGCCGCCGCGCCCAGGTGCTCGGTCAGCGGGGGCACGTCCGGATTGGCGCTGGCAAAAATAAAGCCGGCATGGATTGCCACCCGCGGCGCGGGGTGCAGGCTGTAATCCTGGCGCGAGAACGCAGCCGGGTGCCCTTCCATGTAGGGCACCGCCGCCAGCTGCCCATCCAGGCCATAGGTCCAGCCGTGGTAAGCACACATGAAATGCTTTGCGTGGCCGCGCTCTTCCTGGCACACGGTGACACCTCGGTGCCGGCAGGCATTGAAGTGCACGCGCACCGAGCCGGACAGATCGCGCACCACGATAACCGGCTGCAGGCCGATGCGCGACAGGCGAAAGTCGCCGCAGTTCTCGATCTCCGCCTCATGTGCCACATAAACCCAGGTGCGGTTGAAGATCTTCTCGATTTCCAGCTCGAACACGGACGGATCGGTAAACAGCCGGCGATGCACGCGATCCTCACGCACATAGGCATCAATCAGGCGCGGTTCAAAAGGAGCGTTATCCATGCGCGTAGACCCAAGCAGAAGCTAACGATCGTCTATTTAACCCGGTACAGGAACGGACGCAAGCCGTCGCCGTTGCAAGCGCTGCCGTCGCGGCCACCAGAGAGGTGACTTTGAGGGCGCGCGGACACTCCGGCGCGGGGTTACCATCAGACGTCACGCCCCCGGCGCGGCCTGCCCAGGCAGGACACCCGCCGGATCGGTCGACCTATCCGCAGTGCGGCTGCCACCGGCCGCTGCAATCGCGGGCCACACTCAGGAGGAGCCAGAGAATGTCGGAGCAGAACAAACAGTTCGTGCGGAAGTTTTTTGCGGCCATGGACGCCAAGCAGTTTGACGAAATGGAAGCCATGCTGCACCCGGAACACCTGTTTCACCTGCCGATGGCGCGCGAGCCGCTGAACGTGAAGACTCACATGGAAGTGAACAAGCACATCCAGAAATCGCTGCCCATCGTCAAGCGCGTGTTCGAGGATCAGATCGCCGAGGGAGACAAGGTGGTCAGCCGCGGCCGGCTGAGCTTTCAGCACATCGGCGAATTCAACGGCGCGGCGCCTACCAACAAGGTCATCGAGGTCAGCTTCATCCACATCATGCGCATCAAGGACGGCATGAATGCGGAGGAATGGGATGAGGTCAACTTCCTGCCGTTGATGAAGGCGCTGGGCGCCGTGCCGCCAGATGCGGGCATCAACTGGCACTAGTCGTTTGACGAGACGGCCGAACGTTTCTCGGGCAGCTGCGGTACATGGATGTGCCGCCGAACCGGCGCCGGAAGGGCGCTGAACTGAATGAAGAGCGAATTCAGGAAGAGCAGGACAATTCCACCGCGACATCGGTTGCCGGTGGCGGCGCAGCGTAGTCCTCGGCGCCCGGCTGTGGCGTGAATGGCGCAGCCAGCAAGCGGCGCAGGCGCTCGATTTCGCCGTAATCGCGCTGGTCGGCCGCTTGACGAATGGCGCGCTCGGCCAGATGCGTGCGTAGCACGTAAAGCGGATTGGCGGCGTCCATCCGCGTTTGGCGCTTGGCGTCGTCCTCGCCTTGCGAGGCAAGCCGCAGGGCGTACTCGTCCAGCCACGCGTCGAGGGCCTGCGGTGCCTGCGACAGCGCCTGTAGCGGCGCCCGTGTCGCCGGGTCGTGCGCCCGAAAACCGCCAAGACCGCGCAACAGGCACGAGTAATCCACCCGGCCGTCCTGCATCGCGCGCAGCAGGCGGTCGACCAGATCGGCGTCCGCTGCGTCAATGTCCCGCAGCCCGAGCTTGCGCCGCATGAGATCGCCATACGCCGCAAGGAACAGCGGCTCGAAGTTTGCCAGCGACGTCTCGCGTTGTTCCTGGGACAGCAGCGAGGACAGCGCCTCGGCAAGGGCATGCAGATTCCACAGCCCGACCCGTGCCTGCATGGCGTAGGCATAGCGGCCACCGCGATCGGTGTGGTTGAACACCCGCGCCGCCTCGAAATGGTCCAGAAACCCGTACGGGCCGTAGTCGAGCGTGATCCCGAGGATCGACATATTGTCGGTGTTCATCACGCCGTGGACGAAGCCCTGGGCCTGCCAGGCCGCGATCATCCTGGCCGTGCGTTCCACCGCTATGTCCAGCAGTCGCAGGTGTCGATCGGGTGACGCGACCCAGTCCGGGAACTGCGTCTCGATGACGAAGTCGGCCAGTTGGGCCACGCGCTCGGTTTGTCCGCGGTAGTGAAAGAACTCGAACGAGCCAAATCGCACATGGTTTGGTGCAATGCGCGTCAGCACGGCGGCGGTCTCGATCTGTTCCCGATAGACCGGTTGATCGCTGCCAACGATCGCCAGCGCCCGAGTGGTGGCGATGCCAAGGCCGTGCATGGCCTCGCCCGCCAGATACTCGCGGATGGTCGAGCGCAGTACCGCGCGGCCGTCGGCGTTGCGCGAAAACGGCGTGGGCCCGGCGCCTTTGAGCTGGATTTCGTAGCGGTCGCCGCCGGCGGCGAGCACCTCGCCCAGCAGGATCGCGCGGCCGTCGCCCAACTGCGGCACGAACACACCGAACTGATGGCCGGCATACACCGCCGCCAACGGCTCGGCACCCGGCAGCAGCCGGTTGCCGGCCAGGTACTCGGCGAACTGTGGCCGTTGCGCCTCGGCAGGGTCGACACCCAGCACCGCCGCTACATCGGGATTGAGGGCAATCAGATAAGGTTCGGGCAACGCCGTTGGCGCTTGGTGGGCAAAAAACGCCGATGGCAGACGGGCGAAGCGGTTATCGAAAACAAGGTCACCGATTTGAAGCATGAGTTCCAGTTTCGTCGAAAACAGCCACAGCTGAGAAAGCGTTCCGCTCTCACGGTTGGATAAAAAAGCCGGCGCTAGGCCGGCTTTTGAAAGGCTCGAGCCTGGCGGCGTCAGGGGCCCTTGCCAAACTGGGTTTTCTGGCCTATCCGTTTACCATTGGCAGCGTCAATCAACAGACGCGGACTTATGTCTTTGACCTGTAGCGGCAAATTGGAATCCCACTGACCGCAGTCCATGTAATTGCCATGCGCATAGCGGACATCCCAGGCGCCGAAATTGTAGAGCTGATAGAGCGCCGGCCCGCCCTCGCCCGGCTTGGGTGGTTCCGGCCCGTAAGTAGAATAAATGATGCGCCAGAACTCGCCTGACCGCGTGTATGCCTCGGTCCAAAGCGCCGCTGGCAGCTCGGCGTCCATATAGGTGATCTTCTTGCCGTAAGGGTGCCCATCAGGCGTTGTCACCTCGACGACATAAACTTGCCGCGGCTCCCACGCATTGTTTATGAAATTCCAGTACGGTGGATTCTTATAATCCAGCACCTCCTCAAGGTCATGGGTCTTAATGGGTTGGCTATGTACCGGCCACAGCACCCAGCGTTTTTCCTTGAGTTCAATGCGCGGATACCAGATAGGATGGCCGGTAAAGGAATAGGTATCATCGTTGAGAATATCGGTCCCCGCAAGCGTATCCATCCATGAACCACCAGATAGACGCCGAACCCGCCGTACACTTTTGACGTAGGCGTACAAATCGTCCACCCGTCCATCGTCATAAACAACACGATAGATACCCAGACCCGCGATATCGTAGGGGCTGTCGAATACGATTACTTGCAGCTTGCGCACGTTCGGGTCGTTGCCCACCTGTGTGGGTCCGCCGCTGGTCCGGCCGAGGGTGCGAAACACGGTGGCTGATGCGCCCTGGATACGCTCTATGCCCTTGGCGGGGTCGATTTGCAAAGTGGCATAAGGGCCATAACAACCGGTGTAATCCCCATCAGCCACGCCCGCGTAGAACCAGTTATAGATGAGCATATCGCCCGCCTGTTCCGGTGGCGCGGCCTCGATCGCTTTATAGTCGGGGAAGGGAATTCCGGCGACATAACCGGAGACCTTGCGTGTCTGTGGATCGTACTTCACTTGACCCGAATACCGGGCCGTGGCGTCCATAATGGCATTGCCATAAGTCATCGGCTCAGAGTGCTTGAGTGTGATCTTAAGTCCGTACTCGCGCACCATCATCTGAATCTTGTCGGACACCATACTTTCAATGGTCTTACTCTCGAAAGTCTGGGATTTCATTTGCTCCCAATTGCCCGCGTTGATCTCTGTACCTTCTCGCAGAGCGTTCGCATTCACCGGCAGAGAGGCAATTTCAAACGAACACAGCGCGATATAAACCAGCGTAGCGAACCAACGTCTAGTTGCGGTCAATTCCATTATCCTTCTCCTCTATGCATTTGCCTTGGACAACGTGGACCATTCTCAGAACTGATAGGTCACGCGCAGATTGAACTGGCTATTGTTAGCAAATGTTCCGAGCAAGTGGGTATTGTCCTCTGCCGAAGATGAGAACGTGTCCTCATTGAACAATGCCCCCCCAAACCGCTTCACGTTTTTCTGATGATGAACGAAGAACAGGTCCATGTCGGTATGAATGCGCCAATGGTCGCCATAAACAAGATCTAGCGCTGGAATCAATGCGACATCGCCGTTTCCGACATCGATCACACCAGCAATACTCGGATTGATGGTGTTATGGCTGTAATTGAGCTGAAAAAGCCCAGTCAAATAAGTCGTGTGCTCACGTCGCGGCGCGCCATATCCCAGCACCTCAACGATGCCGTCACTTTGCTTGAAGTTGGTCAGCCAGGTGTCGAAAATCTGTACCGAGACAAGCGGAAACTGACTGGTGCCGAGTTTTTCACTCAGACCCCTTATCTGCTTGTCTATGCCGATCATCGATACCAGCGTGTTCTTCTCTTTGATACCGGCCAACCCAGGGACCCATAAGGTGGCACCTGGACCGACTGGCAACCCAAAATCCGTGCCTACGTTGTAGGGTTTGTCTGGAGTAAATGCCACTTCCAGCCGAATTACCGAGTCGATGGGTTCGACATAACCGCTGGCCGTGGCGCCGAAAGTTTCAACCTTGGGAAAGATCAACTCGCCCAGCTGAAACGGATTGCCATTGGGTACCGGCGTTGAACCCCAGGCCCCGAAAAAGGAATTAGCCACCGGGTCGACATTAAGGCCGCGCCAGTAATTCAGCGTATAGCCCCAGCCCCATGCGTCACTCGACCAGCGAAAGCCGTAGTTTGGGTCGTCCGTGTCTGCGCGGCGGTGGTCGTCGTTGTAAGGAAGCACAGGAATGAAATCGATGCCCTTGGTCGGTTGGCCGGCCCAACGGCCGCCTCTGATGTCAATCGAATTACCGAGCTCCTTGGCCTTGTCCCAGCCCGGCCGGTAGATCAACTGCAGGCTACCGTTCAATTCGGGGATCTCGATCTCCACATTGGCAAGAATCAGCGGCTTGCGCAGCTCCTCGTTCTCGGTTTCCAGGAACGAGCGCCAGCGCAAGTCGTAGCCATGGATGATGTCCATTGCCCGAAAGAAGTCTGTTTCCCCCCACACGACCTGCTGCTTACCCAGCGTTGCGCGGACCCGACTGCCGACCTCGAAAGTGGTGAACCACTCGCGCATCTGGTCGCCTTCGATATCGTCCATCCAGTTATTGCCCGACCCGAGAGTGTCATTGATGTCATCGAGATAACCGGTCTCGTGCTCGCGGTCGACGCGATAGCGACCGATGAACTGCGCCCAGTTGAGGTCGGCCTTGGCTTCCAGACGAAACGTGCTGCGCAGCATGGAAATCTCGCCTTTGCCGTCCAGGCGCCGCACGCCGCTGGCGTCGGCTTCAGGATGGTCTTCCAAGTTCACAGCGATGTGTTCACGTAGATAACCCGTCAACAGCAGGGTCTGTCCGCCGCCGGTGCTGTAATTGAATCCCGCGTGAGCGGTACCTAAGGCAAGCACGGCCGGCAACACGGCAATCCACTTCATTTCTTTTATGACCACTGGCAGCTCTCCCCTAAGTAAGCAGGTATTTCTACGGACGCGGAATACGCGAACCGCTGGCTTATGCAAACTCCTCGCACCCCACCACGCAAGTCTTCCTCAAACCGGGTATCCCAAAAAGCGGATCGAGGGCGCGCCGCTTTGGCGGGTCGCGGTCTAGGCGCCAGGACACCAAGTCCGCTAGCGGGCGGCGTTTACCGTGATGCCATCACCAGGGTCGACCATCACAAAGCGGCTGGGGCCAGCACCGGTGGGGATGTTGGAGTAGGCGGTCCACAGGTTTCCGTTGCGGCGGTCGAACGTGATCATGCGCAAATAGCCCATGGCACTGGGCATCGGGAACACCTCGAAGCTGCGATCCTCGGGCTTGAACTTGTAGATGACGTCGGCATTGCTGGTACCCAGCCACACCACGCGTCGCCACGGGTCCCACACCGCGCTGTAAGAGGCGTTGTTCGGATCGGGCATCATCACCCGGCCGAGCTCCTTGTCGGTCTTGCTGTCGTATATCAGGATTTCGCCGGTGCCGAACATCGGCACGTAGAGCACATCCTGGTCGTCGATTGCCATGCGCCGTGGTCCGGCGCCCTGCGGCATGGGCAGGTACACGTCGATCTTGCCGGTTTCGGTATTGACCGCGCCGATGCCGCCGGACAGCTGCGAGAACCAGGCCCGTTTGCCGTCGCGTGTGATGACCGTGCTGTACAAGCCACTGTGCATGGCCGATTCGCCGTCATCCCTGGGCGTGTCAACGGTGAAAATCTCGCCGGTTTCCGGGTCCAGGCTCGCCATGCGGTTGCTGCCGATCAGCGTGAACCAGTACCGGCCCTTGGGGTCGGGCATGGCCTGGAATTTATAGTTGGGCGCGATATCGTGCGCCATCTCGTATTTGCCGAATTTGTCGAACAACTTCCATTGCTCGGTTTCCGGGTCGAAGCGACCAACCACACCCTGTTCCAGCATGGTCACCCAGAAGCTGCCGTCCGGCGCATCGATGATGGTGTGCGGACCGGTCGGCCCCTGGTACGGGATGGGATAGGGCTTTTGCTCGCCGCTGGCCGGGTCCACGCGCAGCAGGCGGTTATGTTGCAGGTCCGCGCCCCACAGGTAGGGCGACTCGGGCGTGAGGCCGACTTCGCGTACGAAGGCATCCTGTGGCAACTGGATTTCGCGCATCACGGTTCGCGCGTTCACGCCCAGCGGCGCGCCATAGTCGTACTGCTTGAGTTGATCGAAGTTGGTCGGCAGATGTTTGGCCAGAAAGGCCGAAATCTGTGCTTCATCGTGGGCGTCGAACGATCCCTGGGTGGGGTCCAGAATGGTACTGAAATCCATCTGGGCCGGGTCGTACTGGCTCTGGTCGGGACCGATCTGCACGAATTTGACGCGCATGTAGTCGATCATGGCTTTCCACGCGGCCTGCTTTTCGGCCTCGCTCTTGCCATCCAGCATCTGCGAGTAGTCACGCACTTTCTGTGACGGAAACTGGTGGCAACTGGTGCACTGCAGGATGGTGTTGGCGCGCGCAAGGTCGTCGGCGCCGGTGCGCGGCATCCAGGCCGAGGGCGGTGCCTCGGCAGCAAAATTGTCGGTGCCTTGCAGTGTGATTCTGGCGGCCGCCGCTGGCGCCACGGTTTGTGACGCGTAGCCGAGCTTGCGCACCGACAGCTGCTCGCCACCCGCCTGCCCGGGTAGCGTGTAACGACCATTGGCGTCGGTGAACACGGTATAGCTGGAGTTACCGAGGGCCAGTGTCGCCGGTCGCAGGGTCACCATGGCCTGTGCAACCGGCTTGCCGGCGGCATCCAGGACTTCACCTTCCAAAGCGAGGGCGGCGGCGGGCCACACCAGCACCACCGCCGCACTCATCACGCTGATATTCCGACCGCAGCCGGCGGCTTTCGCTGCCATCGTCTCCTCCTGATGCCTGGGGTCAGGCGCGCGCTGTCGCGTGCCTGACAGGGAGTCGAATCTATTCCAGAACGCCCGTTCGGGCAATCCTGCCGCGGCTGATCCGCGGTCAGGCCGCGCTGCGCTGCGCCGAAGGCGCGGTGTAGCTTGCCAATAGCTCGGCCTGACGTGCCAGGGCCAGCGCCACATTGGCGTCCTTGATATGGCCAAAGCCCCGCATTTGCTGCGGCAGGTTGGCAATTTCCAGGGCCAGTGCGTGATTTTCGTGATCCAGCCCGGCCAGCACGGTTTCCATGGTCTTCTGGTAATCGCCAATCAGGCGCCGCTCCATACGGCGCTCGGCCGTATAGCCGAACACGTCAAACACGCCACCGCGCAGGAACTTCAGACGCGCCAGGGCCTTGAGCACCGGCAACATCCAGGCGCCGTATTCACGTTTTTGCAGTTGGCCACTGATCGGGTCGCGTCGCGCCAGCAGCGGCGGTGCCAGGTGAAAGCGCAGCCGGTAGTCGCCAGCGAAACTCTCGCGAAGCTTGGCCAGGAACTCGCCGTCCGTATACAGACGCGCCACCTCGTACTCGTCCTTGTAGGCCAGCAGCTTGTAGAAGTTGGTGGCTACCGCTTCGGCCAGGCCGCTCATGCCCTTGGTCTTGGATTTTTCGGCTTGCCGCACCCGCTCGACCAGGCTCCGGTAGCCCTCGGCATAGGTCGCGTTCTGGTAGGCGGTCAGGTCCGCCACCCGCCGGGTAACGAGGCTGGCGAGGTCATGCGACAGGGGCGCGCTGGTCTTGGGTCCACGACTGCTGGCGGCAATGTCTTCCACCTGACGTGGCTGCTCGGCATACAGCCGACCCCAGCGGAAGATGTTGACGTTGCCGCTGACGGACACGCCGTTCAGGGTGATTGCACGCTCGATGGATGCCGCCGACAGCGGCACCAGACCGCGCTGATAGGCGTAACCGAGCAGGAACATATTGGCGCCGATGGCGTCGCCAATCAGCTCCCGGGACAGGCGCGTGGCATCCACGAAATGCACCCGTCCCTCGCCGCAAAACTCACTCACTGCGTGCTTCAGGTCGACGCTGGGCAAGGCCAGATCCGGCTGGCGGGTGAAGTCGCCGGTCATCTGCTCGTAGGTGTTGACCACGGCATTGGTACGACCGGTGCTGGTCTTGGCCAGCACTTTCTCGCTGGCGCAGGTTACCAAATCGGGCCCCAGCAGCAGGTCGGCATTGCCATCGCCCACGCGCCCGGTGTGCAGCGCTTCAGCACTGGTGGCAATCTGCACGTGGCTGAATACGGAACCGAATTTTTGCGACAGGCCGGTGTCGTCCAGCACCAGCACATAACGGCCCTCCATGTGCGCGGCGGTGGCCAGCAACTGGCTGACCGTGACCACGCCCATGCCGCCCACGCCAGCCACCAACATGCCGTAGGCCGACTGCGCCTCGGGACGCGCGGGCTCCGCGAGACCTTGCAACAACGCCTCCGGCACCTGGTTGCCGCGGGGCTGGGCCAGGCCACCGCCGTGGACGGTGACAAAGCTCGGGCAAAAGCCCTTCACGCAGGAGTAATCCTTGTTGCAGGCGGACTGGTCGATGGCGCGCTTGCGGCCGAATTCGGTTTCCAGGGGCACCACCGAGAGGCAGTTCGACTTCACCGAACAATCACCGCAGCCCTCGCACACACGGTCGTTGATGAAGGCCCGCTTGTCCGGATCGGCCAGCTTGCCGCGCTTGCGACGACGGCGTTTCTCGGTGCCGCAGGTTTGTTCGTAGATGAGGACCGAAGTACCCGGACACTCGCGCAGTTCACGCTGTACGGCGTCCAGTTGGTCGCGGTGATCGAGCGTGGTGCCCTCGGCGAAGTCGCGGCGGTTGAATTTCTCCGGTGCATCGCTGACCACGGCGATGCGCTGCACGCTCTCGCCGTGCATCTGGTGGGTGATCTGCGCCACGCTGATCGGGCCATCAATCGGCTGGCCGCCGGTCATGGCGGTCGCGTCGTTATAGAGAATTTTGTAGGTGACGTTGACACCCGATGCCACCGCCTGGCGGATCGCCAGCAGCCCGGAGTGGTAGTAGGTGCCATCGCCGATGTTGACGAACACGTGTTCGAGGTCCGTGAACGGCGCCATGCCGACCCAGCTGACGCCCTCGGCGCCCATGTGGGTCCAGGTCTTGGTGTTGCGCTCCATGCGCTGGGCCAGAAAATGGCAGCCGATACCGGCCAGTGCCACGCTGCCATCGGGAATGCGGGTGCCGGTGTTGTGCGGGCAACCGGAGCAAAAATACGGCGTGCGCTGGAACTTGGCCTGGTAGCGCCCGGCCCGCTCGCGCTGGCCCTCCAGCAGCGATAAGCGGGTGTCGATGCCGGCGTCGGGAGCCATCGGTGCAAGCCGCCTGGCCAGCACGCGAGCCACGGCGCGAGGACTCAGTTCCCCGAAATCGGAAAACAGCACCCGACCGGCCTCATCGCGCTTGCCCACCACCCGCGGTCGTTGCCCGTCCGGCACGGCGAACAGCAGATCCTTGATCTGCCCTTCGAGCATGGCGCGGCCTTCTTCCACAACCAGCAGTTCTTCCAGGCCGGCGGCGAACGCACGCAGGCCCTGCGGTTCCAACGGCCAGATCAGCGCCGGCTTGTACAGCGTAACGCCCAGCTGCGCCGCGCGGCGCTCGTCGAGCCCCAGATCGATCAGTCCCTGGCGCAAGTCCTCATAAGCCTTGCCAAAGGCGACGATGCCCAGGCGCGGCTGCGGGCTGGTCAGCGTCACCCGATCCAGACCACTGGCGCGCACGGCTGCCTGCACCGCCGGCAGGCGGTAGCGCATCAGGCGTTCTTCCTGGAAGGTCGGCCAGTCCGGCACGCGCAGGTGCACGCCGTCCGGCGGCATCACGAAATCGGCCGGCAGCACCAGCCGGCTGGCGGCAGAATCGAGGTCGATGACGGCCGACGATTCGGCCACGTCGGTGACCAGTTTGAGCGCCACCCACACGCCGGAGAAGCGCGAGATGGCGATGCCGGCCAGGCCGAAGTCGTACACATCCTGAATGTTGGCGGCGGCCAATACCGGAATGCCCGCTGCCATCAGCGCGAACTCGCTCTGCTGCGGAACCGTGGACGAGTGGCACACCGGGTCGTCCCCGACCGCCATCAGCACCCCGCCGTGGGGCGATGTGCCGGCGAGGTTGGCGTGATGCAGCGCATCGCCGCTGCGCTCCACACCCGGGCCCTTGCCGTACCACATTGCGAACACGCCGTCGTAACGCGCACCCTCGAACACCGCCAGCTGCTGCGTGCCCCAGATGGCAGTGGCGGCGAGGTCCTCATTCACCCCGGCACGAAACACCACGTGATGTTCTGTCAAGTGCTTTTCAGCGCTCCACAGCGCCTTGTCCAGCGTGCCCAGCGGCGAGCCGCGGTAGCCCGACACATAGCCGGCCGTATTGCGACCGGCGGCCAGATCCCGTGTGCGTTGTTCCAGCAACAAGCGGGTGAGCGCCTGCGTGGCCGACACCAGCACCCGCCCATGGGGCTGCGCATATTTGTCTTCCAAGGTGACTGGCAGCAGGCTCATACAACACTCCGCGGGGGGCTGGAACTTGACAAGCGTAGCGCCGCCTTGCCTGCCGCGGCAATGCGCGGCGCCGGGGTTAGACTGACGCCGGCATATCTGTGTGACGGCGAATTACCGACCGCATCGACCCCTGGAGGAGTGACACATGGCGGCAGTACTGGACGGACGGGTGGTGATTGTCACCGGCGCGGCGCGCGGCATTGGCCAGGCCTATGCCAAGGGTCTGGCGGAGCAGGGCGCGACGGTTGTCGCGGCGGATATTCTCCCCTGCGAGGAGACTCTGGGCATGCTGGGCGGCGACAGCCTGGGCCTGAAGCTCGACGTTACCGACATGGCCAGTTGCGCGGCCATGGCGCGGGCCACTGTCGAGGCGTACGGCCGCATCGACGGCATCATCAACAACGCCGCCATGTTCGGGCCGAGCGCGGTGACCGAGGGCGCGCGCATGCTGCCTTTCGACGAAATCTCCGAAGACGCCTGGCAGCGCATGCTCACCATTAACGTCACCGGCACCTGGCACGCCTGCAAGGCGGTGGTGCCCGCCATGCGCGCGCAGGGCTACGGCAAGATCGTCAACATCTCCTCGAACACCATCCAGCTGGGGAATCCAAACCTGCTGCACTACGTGGTCAGCAAGGGCGCGGTGGCGACCATGACGCGGTGCCTGGCGCGCGAACTGGGCCCAAACGGCATCCGCGTGAACACCCTGGTGCCGGGCTTCATACAGAGCCAGGCGAGCAAGGACATCATGCGCGA